>JAINCR010000097.1 GCA_036574215.1 Caldisericaceae bacterium | reverse complement strand
ACCTTTTATGTGCTTCACCTTGTTTATGATAAGCCGATGTATGGAGAAGCAATCTCAAAGGATGTTTCAAATCTTCTTTTAAACTTATGGAAGCCAAGTCCCAGTTTTATGTACCCAATTCTTAAAAAACTCGAAAGGCACGGCCTTATAAAAGGAAAATGGGACTATACAGAAGCACACCCCCGATACATCTATGAAATTACAGAAAAAGGGAAAGGTGAATACTTGAAATACAAAGAAGTATTCAAAGACAGACTTGAAGAACTTGTTAATGTGCTTGAAAAAGTAAGAAAAGAAGTATTTGGAAAAGATTCGTAATTTACCATTACTATAAAAATCTCTTTACTACTTTTGAATGGTAATCTTTACTTCAGCATACGAAAGAACATTTCCAAACTTTCCTTGCATAAATTTTGGTGAGGCAGCGTATACCCTCAAAGTATACGTGCCTAACGATAAACCTTCTACCTTATAATCATAAGAAAGTGTTTTAGGGTCAAGTAAAGAAGCAATGAGCTTTGACTCATCCTTCCCATAAAGATAAATCGTGTAATATTCGGTATTATTAAAGTTCGAAGGAACCCACTGAATTTTAATTACATCGCCTTCTTTAAAAACCATACTATCCTGAGGATTCACAATAGTTAAAATAGGTGCATATTTCTCAAATTCTGTTTTCGCGTCTTTAAGGGCAGGATTATACTTAACTGCAAAGAACAAGTTTCTTACTGCTTCTTGTAGCATGCCTTTTGCTTTGTAAACCATACCTAACCTAAAATAGGCAATAGCATTTTTACCATCTGCCTCAATTGCAAGGTTATAATTTTTAATGGCATTATCATAGTCTTTAAGTTCTTCATATAAAGAGCCGTATACAAAATAGGTATCTGCAAGTATACTTTTGTTTGCATAACCTTGGGCGATAATAGAATTTCCGAGGTTAAAAGCCTTATCAAGTTCAAGTTTTGCCATATTTGTGTTTTTTTCAATTGTAAGATAAGCCAAAGCAAGCGAAGAGTGAGCTCCTGGATCAAGTGGATTTGACATCACACTTTCTTTAAACTCACTAATTGAGTTCTTATCGTTTGTTTGAAGGTAGAGTTTCCCAAGCTCGTAATGGTAAATAAAGAATGTAGGGCATCTTTGAATAGCAGCCTTATACTCACTAACTGCATCATTTACATAAGAAGAAGGATTATTAACATTTGGCATAACAACTGAAGTGTAGTAATGTGCAAGGTCGTAGTGCGGTTTTGCATCAAGCGGGTTAAACGCAATCGCATTTTTATATAAAGAAATAACTTCCGTTGGGTAGGCTTTTCCAATCTTTGAGGTTGCAATTCTATCTAAGTTTGCAGAAAGAAATGAAAATAGAAGCATCAAGAGCAAAACCATAAAAGATATCCCTAAAATTATTGTGCGGTTTATAAAAACCAATTCACTTTTCTTTATTTTTGTTTCTTTAGCTAAGACTTCCTTTTTGAAAAATTCTCTTATAGGACTTCTAAAGTCAAATGTAGTTTTTTCACCTTTGGAAAATACCAAACCAAACACAAAGAAAAATAGCATTGGCATAAACATAAGCGACCAGTCAAAATCAATAAGTGCATGGAGTAAAACTCCTACAATTCCTGCAAAAAGCCCAGAAAGAAGTGGTGAATAATGACCTTTTACAATCTTTAAGCCTTTTACAAAAAGAAACCCTATCAAAAAAAGAAAAACAACGCCACCAACAATACCTTGCTCATCAAGGATTTGAAAGAATATACTATGGGGGAATTTTGAAAAAAAGTATATAGACCTGTATTTTGCATAAACATACTGGTAAGTGCCACTACCAGTGCCAAATATGGGATAGTCTTTAAGGATATTTAAACTGTCTTTTATCATATAAAGACGGGTACCAAGAGATGACCATTTACTCCCTTCACCTTTTAAAAACAATAATAGGTCTTTAATTTTAAAAATAAGTCCATTAAAATTTTGAAGGAAAAAATCTTTTTTAATAAAGAACACACTAACTAAAACTACAAGAACAACTGCAAAATAGTAAAAACTAATTTTTAATTCCCTCTTTCTTAAAAGAGTTAAAAATAAAATTAGAGCAATAAAAAACGTAATTAAACTACCTCTTGACTGAGTTAAAAGAAAAGTTACAAGGAAAACAAGTGTAAGAACAATGTATATGACTTTTTTATAAAGTGAATTTTCTTTAAGAAGTTTTGAAAAGGAAACAAAAATTGGAAGTATCAAAAATGCACCAAATGTGTTTGAGTACTGAAGTGTAGAGGAGACAGCCGACCCTTCCATAAGACCAAAATCTTTTAAATATGTAAAAAAGGCACCCTGTAAATTAAACCTTTGTTGAAAAAAGGCAAGGAGCCCAAGAACTGATAAAGCAAAACTTAAAACCAATATTACATCGATAGATATTTCAAAAAGCGTATCTTTAGTTACACTGTTAAGAACTACATAAAAAAGCATTACATAGAGTGCTACCTTGTATAATTCTGTAAGAGTTGCAAAAAAATACACCGTAAAAAATAAGGAAACAAATGCAACCAACAAGAAAAGGAACATCGGCAACTCACTTCTATTTGTAATGAAAGGTTCACCTTTAACAAACTTAAGGTAAATAAAAAGAAATATGGGAGGTATTGCTAAAAGGAAAGTTAAATAAGTCTCCCAAAGAAAATACCCACCTTGAAAAAAAGCAGCAAACACAAGAGGAACAAAAGACAAACCTATTAGTAATGCATGCACATCAAATTTAGGAAGAGTTTTTGTATTTACATTTTTTACCTGTTTTTTAGCCATCTTAAAATATTTTACTAATTTAAAGAAAAAATAAAAATCAATTTGGCAGTTCTTTTAATAAATCACTAATAATCTTTTCTTTAATATCAAAAGTATTTGTGCTAAAAGTATGTGGAGTATTCGATTTACCGCTTGTTAAAGAAAGAAGTCTTGTTAATAGTGTTTTAGCTAAGTCTTTATTTCCCTTACAGAGTTCATAAACACCTTCTGCAAGAGTTAAATTAATATTTCTATAGTTGTATTCTTGTGCTTTGTCGAAATGCAAAGTTGCTTTACTACAATCTTTACCAATATAGAAGTATGCAATAGAAAGCCATGATTGTATTTCACTATTCGTTGGATAGAGCAGATCTCCCTCAATTAGGTAGTTTAAGGCAGTTTCTGTTCTCTCAGGAAGTGTGTATAACCCAAGTTTGTAAACTGGTCTATAATCATACCTATTCAATGAAAAGGATTTTTTAAACGATTCAATCATTTTATAGAATTCAGTTTCGTTAGGTTTGTTCCAAAGTAGACGAGATTGGAGTTCTCCAAGGTAAAAATAGTAGGTTGAGTTTTTTTGATCATAGGTAACTGCTTTCTCCATTAAATTGATGGCGCTTTCAGTTTCCTTACGCAAAAAAACACCCTCTCCCATTACTGCGTATCTTGAAGCAACTGTTTTAGGGAAAAGATCAAAAATGGCAACAAATAAAAGCATAAAAGAACAAGCAAAAACGGTGAACCTTTTTTGAGCACTAAAAGTAATGAAGTTTGGTTCAACAAGTAATGAAAGAACATAAAAGAGCACAATAAACATGATAGGATAAATATCAACATCTAAACACATATGGAAAACTAACCCTATTGCACCTGCAACTAACCCTTTAAGAATAACATCATCACTTTTTGTTGAAGTTATAAAGCCTTTAAGTAGGATAAAACCTACAAAACTAAAGAAGGCAATTGTTCCTATAAGGCCAGTTTCTGCAAGGAGTTTAAAAACCAATGAGTGTGGATCAATTCTAAAAGACTCTCCCACCCATTCGTTTATTGCAAAAGTGAATCTAAAAGTGCCAAGCCCAAAACCTACAAGAGGCCTTTTAAGAAAAATTCTTGTTGCAAGGTCGATAAGATGCACTCTATCCCAAAGAGAGGTATTGCTTGAAACCCCACTTACAAACTTTATAAGAATGTTTGTTTTTCCTATGTTTGCATAGATAATCTCTTTAGGTGAAGCAAATAAAATAAGTAAGAAGGCCCCTATAAGCACAGGTAAAAGTTCTTTTAAAACCTCTTTTACTCTCCCTTTAAAGACGATTAAAAATGCAATGCCTCCTACGATCAATGCAATGTATCCACCCCGAGACACAGTAAGAAAGAGTAAGAAAATGAAGAACATAGGGACAAAAGAGAATAAAAATTTCTGTTTTGTTCGTTTCAAATTAAGGTAAATGCCAAAACTCACATAAATTTGGAGCACAAGAAATGCAGCAAAAGTGTTTTGGTAACCCCAAATTGAAGAAAGCGCAACCCACTCATTGGGGTTTACAGCAATCGTATCAAAAAAGTGAGTATGAAAAATAGCATCAAACAAGATGCCAAACTCAGTATCATAGTAGTCAATATAACTTAAAATCCCAATAGCCATACCAAAAGCAACAAGTGCGTAAGCATAAAAATTTCTGTCATCTTTTGTTCTGATTGTGTTAATCATAACCACAAAAAGAAGAACTGGCGCAACAATTCGGTAAGTTTCCATAATGGAGTAGTATTTTAAAATTGAGAAAGGTATAAGAAATAAAAACGAAAAAACAAATGCTATAAGAAGAGGGCTAAAAGTAAATGCATGCACCAACCTTTCGCCCGAAAACAAAACACCTACAAATATTAAGAAGATTACAATTATGCCAAGTGCAAATAAATAGGAGTGCTCAATAAAAATAAGTTCGGAGTATTTTGAGATTTCACCTGCAATAAAAAGAAAAATAACCACAAGATAGGAAAGCACTTTTTTAATTTGCGTTTTTTCCATTAAGTCCCTCAAACAGTATTTAAACTAATAAAACTTACTTCGCCATTCAATAAAAAGCTCATTAGTCTATTTAAAGATTGCTTCAGTTTTATTATAACCTTTTACCAAATTATTTACAAATAAAAGTAAGCAACCATTTTATTACATCTAGAGCGGTAGGTTGTTTAGCAGCGGTTAAACTTAATGTTGTAGATATTTATAAGTTGCTTAACTATCCAAATAACTTTTTGATAACTTCAGCCTTAGAAACTTCAAGAATATTACCTAATTCATTTATAATTGCCTTAAGTGTGCCTATTTTTGTAGGTTTATATGCGGGTATTGTTATATTATGAGTCTTTCCATAAATCTTGGCTGTAAGACTTAAATAACTTCTACTCTGTCTTATGGAAATATAACAAAGTCTCTCAAGAGAATTTATTAATCCCCTATACCCTTATCCATAGGAATTTTCACATTGCATCAGTTTGTCCCCATTGTGCCCTTTTGTGATTACCTTGTCGTTCTGAACTTCTTACTTTGCATAAGCAAGTGCAAAGTCCAGCCGTCATTCTGACTAGCGAAGCCCCCACTTTGTCATTCTTGAGAGCGAACATAGTGAGCGAGGAAGAACTCTGTTGTTTGCCTTTATGGAGTCATTCTGCACTCATTTCCTTTACGAAGTCAAATGGCGTAAGCCCCTGCCGTCATTCTGAGGGCGTAAGCCAGAAGAATCTTGCTGTTTATTCCTTTTGGTGTTTGGGAGGCCTTGAGGTGGCGTCGTTTACCACCTCAAGTTTAAGATCCTTCGCAAAGACGGCTCAGGATGACAAGGTGTGAGAGTCATTCTGCGCTCTTTTCCTTGCGTAAGCAAGTGCGAAGCCGAAGAATCTTGCCGTTTTACTCTTTTTCATTACTCAAGGGGAGCCTTGAGGAGGTTCTTTCTACCCCCTCAAATAAGAGATCCTTTGCTACCACTCAGGATGACAAACAAAAAGCCTCAGGATTACGTTGCGGCGTCATTCTGACGAGCAAACGTTGTGAGCAAGGAAGAATCTCTCCTTTTTACATTCGATGTGGTATCACCCTCAACTTAAGGAAGAATCTAATCCGTTTATGTTTTTTAGTATTCGGGGGAGTATTGAGGGGGTGGTGTTTACCCCCTCAACTTCAAGATCCTTCGCTACCGCTCAGGATGACAGGGAGGTACGAGGGTGCTTCTTCAAGTGTTTCTTAATCCTCTTTCGGTGTTTTCTATATATGCTATTAACTCAAACCCGTAAATGAAATATAATGTTAATGCCAAATATAGATACCATAAAGAGGTGTTATATGAAAAACATAGCAAGTTTTACAGTAAGAATCCCTGCATCCTTACATAAGAAGGCAAAAGAGATCTCCAAAATAGAAAATAAATCCCTTAACGAAGTAATAAGAGAACTTGTAAAAGAGTGGCTGAAAAAAGAGGAAGAAAAATTGCTTTTTGAGGCATTTAGTAAAGTAGGAGAAGAAGATATAGAATATGCATTTAATGCACAAAAAGAGGTAATCTTTACAGATGAAAAGCCCAAAAAGATTTGAAATTTGGCTTGTTAATTGGAACCCAGGAAGAGGTTCAGAGCAAGAAGGCATAAGACCTTCACTTATCATCCAGACTGATGCAGGTAACTTAAACCCAAACTATCCAAACACAATTGTTTTAGCTATAAGAACGAAAGGAAGAGAGGTTCCTTTCCATATAAGAGTTAAACCATCGCCTACAAACGGATTAAAAAGTTTATCCTTCATAAAGTGTGAGCAAATTCTTACAATTTCAAAGGAAAGGCTTGTTGAGAAAATAGGAACATTAGAAGAGCACTATTTAAAGTCCATAGAAGATGCTATTAAACTTGTTTTAGGCTTAGAAGTTGGTATTTAATTAAAGGAATATTCAAGAAACTTAAGGTTTTTGTCAAGATGCATTTTGAATTTTTATATATCCATACAATTATAGTAGAAACCACCTCCAAATAGGAACAAAACGTATAACTTTGCCATTTTTTTCAACCTGTTTCTCTTCATCCCATGTTAGAATTGTAAGTAAATCCGCATCCAACTCCTCACTTGCTTCAAGAAGGCTCTTGAGCTCTCGCTGTTCAGTATAAACATCATAAGTATTCCATGAAACCTGTATTAGTTCTGTAACCTTCAAGTCTTTTTTGATTACAAAGTCTACTTCGCGGCTATTTCTTGTTTTATAATAGAACAAATCAATATTGGGTTTTAAACCTTTTTTTACAAGTTCAGTAAAAACCATATTCTCCATTAATTTACCTTTATTAGGGGAAACCATTATTGCTTTTGCATTTATGTAACCGTTATCAACCATATAAACTTTTTTTGGTGATTTTATTTTTTCACCAGTTTTGTAAGAAAAGCGCTCAAGGTAAAATACAAGATAAGCATCTTCTAAGTATTTAATATACTTTTCAACCGTCGTAACGCTTCTTAAAGATAAAACCTCTTTTAACTTTCTCAAACTGTAGTAACCCGAAAAGTTGTTAACAAGATAAGATGCAAGATCTACTATCTGAGAAGAAAACCTTACTTTATACCTTTTTACTACATCCTTAAAAAGTATTGAATCAAATAATATACTAAGGTATTCTTCTGAGTTTAAGTTCTTAACAACCACTTCGGGGAATCCACCTTCAATTAAATATTTTTCAACTAAATTTAAAATCTCTCCCTTCTTTTGTGGAATAGTCATTAGTTCATAATCTATTTTGTAATTTCTAGCAAGTAAAAACTCTTTAAAGTTAAATGGCATAATCTCAATTGGAATATGTCGCCCTGTTAAAACAGTTGCAAGTTCTTTACTTAGAAGATTCGCATTAGAACCCGTAACGATGAGGTTATACCCTTCACGTTTAAGTCGATTTACGAAAAGTTCCCAGTTTGGAAGATTCTGTATTTCATCAAGCAAAATTGTCTTTATGCCACCATAGACTGCGTGAAGCTCCTTCATTATCTCGTCAGGATTAACTTGAGAGAGCCTTCCAAAAATCTCATCATCAAAATTAAGGTAGATAAACGGACGGTCTTTTAGAAGCATAAAAGCAAAAACAGATTTACCTGCTCTTCTTGGACCAATGATAACTTTTACCAAATCAGACTCAAGCCATCTTTTTGCAAAATCTATTTTTTCTCTTTCTATATAGTCGCTAGTTATAAACCTCTCTTTTTCAAATTTTTGTCTTAATATAAGTTCTCTAATCATTTTTCCACATAAACTGGACAAAAATTACCAATTTTGTCCACTACAATGATTATATTGGACAAAAAAGAAAAGTCAAGAACTAAAATTACCCTGTAAAAATGACATCAAATTGCCTTATGCAAAATTAAATCATAGCTTTATCGTTTTTGTTTTTTTATGAAGTTAGAAACGATGTACTATAATTCTTCCCATCTTTTTCCGCTTATATTCTTTCCTAAAATGCTTTCTACTTCTTTTAACATAAACTTTAATTGGTGCACCGAGTATTCTTTATTTGATGGTATCGTTAAACGGTGGTTTTTTAAAATCATAAATTGATGTTTTGATCCAGCAAAAGGACCTTGAAAATCAAGTTTTTTTAGCTTATCTATAAATTAGCTTCTCTTAACGGGCTTCGACTTTGGTATCTATACGGTTCAGATTTATCTTATCAATAACTGGTAACTTATGCCCCATTTGAAGTCCAAGAAGTATCCAATC
>JAINCR010000096.1 GCA_036574215.1 Caldisericaceae bacterium | reverse complement strand
TAATTTTGCGAAGTGCATATAATATATATGCAAAGAGGCTTCTTCGTGCTGATGCTAAAAAATTGATGTAAAATAAACCTTGACAACTGAAAAATTTGTAAAATTTGCGAAATAAGGGCAAAAAAGTACTGATTACAATTAGCCTCGTAAACCACCCTGTCCGAATAGTGCCCTGATTAATAAGGGATTACGACACTAAGTATATTTTCATCAATTTTTTTATCATATTTAATGAGTCCGAATAGTGCCCTGATTAATAAGGGATTACGACTGTGCAAAAAAATTGCACTATTACCAAAAAGCCTTGTTTGTCCGAATAGTGCCCTGATTAATAAGGGATTACGACTCTAATAAAAGATTGAGATGAAGATCTATAAACTCATTGTCCGAATAGTGCCCTGATTAATAAGGGATTACGACTTCATCTTGTCCTCCTTCCTCCCACTCTATTTTTTGTCCGAATAGTGCCCTGATTAATAAGGGATTACGACACATCTGTAGGTGATTTTACAATCTTCAAGTTCTTTTTGTCCGAATAGTGCCCTGATTAATAAGGGATTACGACTTTCAAAGAGCTGATTTAAAACGTTATAGAACTTTTCCAAGTCCGAATAGTGCCCTGATTAATAAGGGATTATTAATTGAGGAGGGAAACTACCCCTCCTCAAAACTCCACCCAAAGGATTAAAAAAGAGCATCCTTATTCGAAATGATAGGGGGAAGTTCGAAGGGGGTCTTTTAACCCCTTCGATATTAAAATAGTGCCCTGATGAGTAAGGGATTATTAATCGAGGAGGTGAACTGACCCTCCTTACAACTCCACCCAAAGGCAAAGGATGAGATTCTTCCTCACTCACTACGTTCGCTCGTCAGAATGACGAAATAGGGTGTCATCCTGAGCACGTTCGCTTCGCTCAGTGTAAACTTAAGCGAAGGATCTTGTCTTTTTGGGGGAGTATCGAGGGGGGACTTTCCACCCCCTCGAATAAACGATGAGATTCTTCCTCGGCAAAAGTCGCCTCGTCAAAATGACCCCCATCATGTCCTCCTGCGCTCTTCTCCTTGACGAAGTCAAGTAGAGCGATAGCGACGAAGGATCTCTTATTTGAGGGGGTAAACACCACCCCCTCAAGGCTACTAAAGAAAACAAAAAAGAATAAAAGTAGAGATTCCTTACTTCGTTTGAAATGATAGGGGGAAGTTTAAAGGGGGTCTTTTAGCCCCTTCGATATTAAAATAGTGCCCTGATTAATAAGGGATTATGTTACTCTTTTTTAATCAAAAAATGAATCTTTTGGCAAGGTTTCTTGTGGTGTAAGTGCAAACACTTTGAAATTTTTTGTTTCTTAAATTTAGAAGATAATGTTATAATTAAATATGAAAATAGCTATTATTGGACCGCAACAAACAGGGAAAACAACTCTTTTAAAATCGCTTTCAAAAGACGAAAGTTCAGTTTCTTTTGAAAAAGAGAATATAAAAGATATTAAAATTTACGACAAAAATGTTTTAGAGTTATCTTCCTATTTTAACCCTAAAAAAACAACTTTTGCGACACTTACATTTGTTGATGTGCCAGGAATTCCAACAGGATTTGATGAAAAGAAAAGAAGAAACGAACTTCTTTCAAGCATTAGACAATTTGATGCGCTTGTTGTAGTTTTAGATGCATTCTCAAAAGAAGACTTTTTAACCGATATTAAACTTTTTGATAGCGACCTTATCCTTTTTGATCTTGATGTAGTTGAAAAAAGACTTGAGAAACTCGCAAAGGAAAAATTTACCCCAGAAAAGGCTTTAGAACAAAAGACCCTTTTAAAATTTAAAGATTCTCTTGATAAAGAAATCCCCTTAAGGAATCTTGAATTAACAAACGAAGAGAATCTTATAACAAAATCTTTTGGTTTGTTTACCATAAAACCAACCTTATACGTAATGAACATTGATGAAGATAAAATTAAGAATAGTGAAGAAATGGTAAAAACCGCAAGAGAGAACATCAATTTCAAAAACACAGAATTTGTATGCTTACCAATTTTACTTTTATATGAATTAGAACAATTAAGCGATGAAGAAAAACAAGAATTTTTGAATACGTATAACCTCAAACAGGATGCAATCTCAGAAGTAGTAGAAAATGCTTTGAAGTTGTTAGATCTTAATGTTTTTTACACGGTAGGAGAAGACGAAGTAAGGGCTTGGCTTTTTGAAAGAGGACTCAATGCAAAAAGAGTTGCAGGAAAAATTCACTCGGATATTGAACGTGGTTTTATTGCAGCAGAAGTTATATCTTATAAAGATTTCAAGAGTGTAAATTTTTCTTTTAAAGAGGCAAAAGCGAATGGTCTTTTAAGGATTGAAGGTGCAAATTACATCGTCCAAGACAAGGAGATAGTTCACTTTAGATTTAACGTATGATGACACTTATTGCTTTTTTATTTTTTATTATTTCCTTTCTTTTACTATTAGTAGTTGTAACATTATCACAACTAATTACTGTATCGCAAGAAAATAAAAAGCTCAACATTATAATAAATTCTCTACAAAATTTATCAAGAGAAGTTTATAAACTAACCGACAAAACGCGCTTTGTGAGTGCAATGTGGGAGACTCTTAGAGAAGTAACTAATGCAGACGAATTTACGTATTTTGTTTTAGATGGTCGTGATACTCTTATACCAGAATACGTTGACGGTGTATACAAAAACGAGATTCTCAAAATAAAGTTAAAATTAGGTGAAGGTTTTACAGGCAGAGTAGCCACAACAAGAGAGCCTGCGTTTCTAAATGAAGCAAACAAAAATCCTATATCAAAGCATATACCAGGAACACCAGATGAGGAATCTTCACTTCTTGCAACCCCTATTACTTTTAATAACAAACTTTATGGGGCTATTCTTCTTACAAAATTAAAAGGAAAAAGATTCAATAAAGAAGAGTTGAAAATTGTAGAAATTTTTACTAACATGGTTGCCTCACTTATTGCTTCGCAAGACTATGTTGCAACCATTAAAAACGGATTTACTGGTTTAATTAGTGTGTTGGTTAAATCAGTTGAGCTAAAAGACACTTACAGTGCTTACCATTCCTTAAGAGTTTCTTTGATATCAGAGGCGATTGCAAAAGAGATGAACCTACCAGATGCTGAGGTATACCGTTGTAAAATCGGAGGACTTTTACACGATATTGGAAAAATTGGTGTGCCAGAGGATCTTTTAAAAACTGATAAACCCGTAAATGTGAGTAAAAGTGAAATAATTTTGAAGCATCCTGAAATTGGATACAATCTCTTAAAAAAGATTGCGTTATTGGATGATGTTGCCGATACTGTGCTTTACCATCATGAATGGTATAATGGTAATGGCTACCCAAAAGGTTTAAAAGGTGAACAAATACCAATTTCAAGCCGAGTTGTTTCTGTTGCTGACGCAATTGATGCAATGTATTATGGAAGACCGTATTCACAGAGAAAAAGTATAGAAGCGATATGCAGTGAACTTAAAAGATGGAGTTCTATGCAATTTGACCCAAAGGTTGTGTTAACAGCAATCCAATCAAGAAGGAAAATTGAAGAAATAATTGTAAATGAATTTAACGAATCAACAGAAGACTATGGAAAAATATTTGAGAATATATAAAAGAGTGTTGATTGTTTTATTAGTTTTGGCTGTTGTAATTTCTGTATATTTATTGTTGGATTTATTCATAAGCAGAAGATTTGAATTTTCGATTGCCAAGTTTTACTTAATCTCCTTTTTTCTTATAGTGTTTGCTCTTGTTTCTATTTATTTTTTTTACAAAATCAGTAAATTTTTTTTTACAATAGAATTAGAAAGCAAACTAAAAGAAGAGCTTTTAAAAAGTGATTTTACGGTTTCTTTAAAGATCTTAACGAAATATCTTAAAGAGAGTTTTTATACTAATTTAAATGTGTTTCTTTTAGAAAATGGTGAAGTAAAAGCGATTGTTTGTAGTTTTCCTTTAGATAATGAAACTCTTATAAAAACACTGAATTCTCCCAATATTACAATTAAAAAGAAACTCAATAACAATAGTTCTCTTTTTCTTATCCTTGAAAACGAAAACTCCCAAATTATGGAATCCTTAAGTAGTGAGATAGATAAGTTTTTACATATCATAGTATCAAAATACATTTTTGAAAAAGAAAAACTCAATTTAGAAAGAAAAGAAAGATATTTAAAAAAATTCATGATGCTTACCGAACTCCTTGATAAGGTAAG
>JAINCR010000095.1 GCA_036574215.1 Caldisericaceae bacterium | reverse complement strand
GCAATATAAGTTTTACCTATTCCTACTACATCGGCAAGAAATACGCCGTTATGAGATTCAAGAATTGATTTTGCTTGATTTACTGCATCAATCTGGTATGCAAGCTTCTTAAAATCTTCTGGAACATCTATGTCTTTGTAATCAATCCTATCTTTAAAGTATTCATAAAGCGTCTTTAGATATATCTCATAAGGGGTAAATGTATTATTAAGGTGTGTAAATTTTGTTACTGTCTCAACATAATCTTCTGAAACAGGAATACTTTCTTTCCAGAGCTCTTCAAACTTACGCTCTGCAAACTCAACATCCGGAGCATCTTTTAACTCTATATTAAATTCAATATTTTCATCAAGACCTGAAACGGTAAAATTACTCGAGCCTGTTATAACCTTTCCTTTGTCTTCTGCCCCTTCTTTTTTTAGCATAATATATACTTTTGCATGAAGCGTTTTGCCAGGATATGCCCTTATTTCAAGTCTTCCACTTTTGATGTATTCAATAAACTTGATTACTCCCTCCTCTATTTCCCTCTTCTCTTCTGACTCCGCTAATTCACTCTTTACTTTATTCATAAAATAGCTTCTGACTTCAAGGGTAGTTCTTCTATATGGTGATAAAGCATTAAATGTTTCTTCATCTAACCCCATTCCAACGAGGATTCTTATTTTTTTAACATTCTCAAGCGATTTCCAGAGTCTGTAAAATCCTGTAGAGTAAAAATAACCTACGATTACATTGAAATATTCAGTATCATTAGACAAAATTTTCTTGAGTCTGTCTAATAATGTTACTCCTTCTTTGTTTGTAAAAAAATGTGAATCACTATTTATCATTTTGACCTCTTTTCCTTTTTACGTTATTTTACTATTATTTGAGGATATTTCAAAAAACTCTTTTTGCCATACAAAGAGTATCTAAGGCTTGGTTTATTAATCAAAAAATATTACAAGTAATATTACTTAGCAGGATAAACCAAAAAATGATATTGTTTCAGGCACAAACTGGGTTTTTTCCTCATTGAATTTATTTTAATAATTCTATTTATAATCACCTACAAAAAGCCATTGTTTATTTCATGTTCAAAAAGGCAATTAGTTAAAAGAGATATATTGATTATTTAAAGATGCAAGTTAAATATCCATAGATTATAACCTCCTTTTATTTTCTATTTTAAAAACTCAAAATATTTTAATATCCCATTCAATGCCTTATTAGTATCCTTTTCAAAAGCTTTTCGCCATTCACTACGTTTTGGGAAAAACATCTCTCTAAATAATTTATCAACTCCTGCCTTTACCTTAGAATTTTCTGTCCCATACCACCAAGCTTGATTTTCTAAAACTAACGCTTTTATACTAAGAATTTGCCCAATCAATCCTTTTCCGTAAGTCCCATATTCTAAACAGGTAGAGTAGAAATTTGAGTTATTTCGATATTTTTTGTATATGTAATCTATCATATCCCCGTTTATGCTGTAAAAAGTTTCTTTTTTTGCCTGTGTAATGGGAGAATAATTAAACTGCTTTGATCTTACATTAACATCTTCTTTATCAAAGGCAGAATTAACAATTAATAACCTATCTTTTTGACCTGCTCCAGTGTGAATGTCTAAGTGTAAAATAAATTCGTATTTTTTAAATACTGTTTTAAAAACTCTTTTCATATACTCAGTGGATTTTTCTTCTCTATTTCCTCCGTAGTAAATAGATTTATCATCAATATACTGTCCCTTAGTTAGGGCCTCTTCTACACCTCTTGGGCCTAATTGCAATATATAGGGAAGCAATTGAAGTAAACTAAATATTAAATTTGTGTCAAAAATTTTTACGGCTCTATTTTTGGTAAAATATTTTCTCATTTTTTCGTATGGTTCGTTTCTTAAATCCTTACTATGATAATCGTTTTCATAGAGAAAATTTCTATTTAAATCAACGTTGTTCTCGTTTACTCTTCTTTTATTTTTCATTCCCCAGGGGTTCAATGCATGGATAAGTAATAAAGAAATTTCTTGATTTTTTATCCGGGGCAAAAACTCATTAATAAATATTTGCAAAAAAATATTTCCTGCAAAGCCTTCTATTCCATGCTCACCGGTTGTAATAAGAAATAACTTTTTATTGCCTGGGTTTTCACATAAAAAACTGTCAATATAACTTTCTTCCATAACTAAATAAGATTCATTTTCAACTGTAGAATAATATTTCTTAAGAACATTTTCAAAGGTATAAAATTTCTTTCTACACTCTTCGTAATCGTATATATACTCATACATATTTCATACTCCAATTATATGGGACCGTAGCCAATTCTTACTGCAATGTATAGATAAAACAAAGAGAGTAAAAACACAATGAGTTGAATCTTCCATACAAATTTAAACCACTTAAAATAACTAACTCCTACAAGTCCCAAAGAAATTAATAAAACTGGATTAGTTGGATACAATAAATTACTAAATCCGTCTCCAAACATGAAAGCTAGCACTATAGTTTGACGAGTTATTCCAACTAAATCAGCCAAAGGAGCTACCACAGGCATAATTAAGAATGCTTTTGTAGAAGCTGACGGAACAAACAAATCCATAATGAAAAAAAGCAAATAGACTAAAAAAACTGCAGTAAAAGGTCCGTATGCTGATATGGCAATATAGGCTTGATGCAAAATAGTATCTATAATCTTACCGTTTGTTATTATAAGTTTTACTGATACAGCCATAAGAACCAATGGAACGCCTAGTAGTATATCCTTTGTTCCAATTAAAAAATCTTTGAATACTGTAGAAATATTTCTTTCGACAACTAAACCAGATAAAAACCCTGTTAACAAGAATAATAGTGCTACAATAGGTAACATTAAGTCGCTTAAGAACCCAGTAAAACCAGAAAACAAAATCAGCACAAATAATATTGAAAGCATTAATAGTGATATTTTGGAAGCTTTTGCAGTATTTTCATCGTAGTTGACTGCATCTATCTTTTGCTCTAAAACTTCTTTTTGATGGGTTTTGGTATATCTTCTCAAAAAGAATAATACGAGTAGATAAGTTGTAATAAAAATAATTGTCCTGAAGCCTATGCCCGAAAAAAGCGGAACTCCAGCTATTTTTTGAGCAACTCCCAAACTGAACGGGTTAGCTAATGCGGCAGAGAAACCGAATCCTGTTGCTAATAAACTCATCCCCAAACCTGCCAAATCATCCCAACCTAAAGAAATTGAAAACATCACCATTATGGGCACTAAAGGGATAATTTCTTCAAAAATCCCCATTAATGACCCTAAAAGCATGAAAACTAAAACAACCAATGCTAGGAAAATACTTTTTTGTCTGCTATACCTTTTAACAATATTGTTGATTATGTGCTCAATGACATGGGTTTTATTCAAAATGTATATAGAGCCTGAAACTACTAATATAAACAGAATTATTGTAATTACAAGTACCGCATCAGGACTCCACAATACTTCAATAGGGGCGGTAAGCCATCTAAAGAAAGGATAATATGGCTTTTCTATAATATGGTAAGAGCCTTCTATAATAACTGTCCTTCCATCTATAAATGCTCTTTCGTATTCTCCAGAGGGTAATAAAATAGTTAGAATGCCTGCAATCATCATGATAGAAAAAATAATTATGGCAGAAGTTAAAAAAGAGTTTCTGCTAATCTTTGCAGAATTTTCCATTCATTTCCTCCTTGTTTAACGATTTTGCACCTTTACATTTTAGTTATAGGCATTATAATTACTTTAATAAAAAAATCAATTAGAAAACAAATTGTCTTAGCTAAAATCTAAATTAAATTATGCAAAACAAAATAAAATTGTCTTATACTATTAGACAAAGGTAAAAAAGATAAACTAAAATTTAATTTTTATATTGTCTTCCAATTTCTTGCGCCTTTTCAATAAGTACTTTATCTTCTACTTTGCCTGTTTTAATTACAAATGAATTAACGACAACTCCTCCTTTTGAATTTATCCTATGGGTTAATATTTTAACAACGTCTTCTCCACTTTTCATAGCCATTGTAACAAATGCAACAACTTTTTTATCCCTGAAATCTACCGTTGAGATAAATGTATTAATTGCTGGTGTTGGTTTCCCTGCCCAAACAGGCGTTCCTACAAATATCAAGTCATAATTATCTAAAGCAGTTCTTTCTAAATTAGCCAAGATGGTCTGTTTCTTAAAGTCAGTTATTTTTATTTCACTACATTTCTCTTTTATTGCATCATAACCAGCAGTAACAAAACCGAAAAAGCCCTTTCTATGTTTAACTTCTTCAATTGTTATTATGTCTCCGCTTAAAACTTTTGCAATTTCCTTCGCAATCAACTCTGTTTTTCCTGTCCTTGAATAATAAACTACTAATGTTCTCATTTTTGATACCTCCTTTAACAATTTTTTTTATTTCTTAGACTTCGCAATTCTATGTATAATCGGGGAGTTGAGAGAGATGTTTTTACCCTCCTCGCGTCAAGAGATGAGATCTTCCTTAAGTTAAAGGTGTAAACAACACCCCTCAAAAATCCCCCGAATAATAAAAACCATAAAAGGATGAGATTCTTCGGTCGCTAATGCTCTGCTTAACTTCTTTAAAGAAAAGAGTGCAGAATGACCAAGTGGATTTCGCCTCAGAGTTACACCAGCATTTATTCCTAAGTATTTTCCCTCACCACTGATATCCAAACTCATTTAAAATTTAAACTCTACGTTAAAATAACTTCTCTTATTTTAGTAATAATAAATTTTGAAAATTCTTTGTCTTCGGTTAAAAGCAACTTATATAAATCAGCATAAATCACGCTATTTTCAACTTTAAAGGAATAATTTCCGTTTAATACAATATAATTAGCAAGATCCTTATACTTTTTTGCAGATTCTTTAATTTCAAGACCATCTCTTTCTACAAAGAAAAATAAATCTGGTTTTACTATATCAAAAAATACATTCCCTTCTACAACAATAGGATCAGTAATTGTCTCAATATATTTAGGAATCGCCTTTTTAAGATACTCAAAACTACCTCTTGCCCAAAATACTTTCTTTGCATGCTCAAGGAAAAAATAGGTGTCCTTGTTAGGTATGGAAGTGGCACGGGTTTCCTCGGTAAATCCAACACCGTGCCTTTCATTATTAGTAATTTTTAAGGCAACAAACATCTGGGGATTTTGCTTTAAAATCAACCTAATTAAAGTTGTTTTGCCAATATTACTTTGACTTCCGCCTATAAGAACGATTTTTCCCATTGTTTTCAAATTCGAATTTGACACTGCCTTTCTCTATATTTAAACTTGCCGAGAATTTTTTACCTTTCGAGGATATAAAGTCATTATAAACTGGAGTTTTTTTATCCTTAAGTAAGGTCTTAACATCTTCTCTTGAAAGTTCTCTTCCACCCATTACCTTTTTAATCCTAAAATTACAACTTTTAGGGTAGTTAACACATGCATAAACACTTTCTTTTTCAACTACATCACTACCACACACAGGACATTTACCAAGAGATTCCTCATTTATAGTTTTTTCTTCAACAGGGGGTTCAAAAACAAAACTTACTTTATGCTCTTTATCAAGTGCTATATCCGCATCAAAGTATGTTTTGTTATTTGATAAAATTCTTTTTATTCTAACTTTTTCGCCTTTTAAAAGTTTTTCAGCCATTTCTCTTGTGATTTTCTTGTTTTTAAGTTTCTTCCAGATAATAAAATCACAAGTGCCTTTCTCTACATTCTCACAGGTAAAACCTCTAACCGTTTCGTATACATTACCTCCGCACTTAGGACAAATACCCACAGGGTCTTTTGAACCTATTTTTACGTGAAAATCACCGCTGTAAGTTTTTACCTTATCTATAATCTCGTTGGTTAGCTTTTTTATTCCATCAATAAAAGTAGTTGCATCATATTTGCCTTTTTCAATCTCAAGAAGCTTATATTCCCACTCGGCTGTAAGAGATGGAGAAAGTAAAACTTCTACTCCTACGTATGAAACAAGATCAATGAGCCTTATTCCTTTTTCTGTTGGCAATAAATTATTCTTTTCTCTTTCAACATACCCCACCTCGATGAGTCTCTCAATAATCTGGGCTCGTGTTGCAGGGGTCCCTATACCTTTTCCTTTTAAAGTTTCTTTTAGGTCCTCTTCAGTTATAAGTTTGTTTGCATGTTCCATTTGGGAAAGAAGAGTTGCATCAGTAAATCGCTGAGGCGGTTGTGTCTCTTTTTCTAAAACTTCTGCCTTCTCTAACATTACATCCATTTTTTCTTTCAAGGTAATGGGCATAGTAGCATCTTTTCCATATACCTTCATCCAGCCAGGGTCTACAAGAAAACTTAGGCTTGAGGTGAATGTATAGTTTTTTACACTCGTTAAAACTTCAAATTTCTTTGTTTTGGATCTTCCAAAAAACACGGCAATAAATCTTTTCATAACTAAATCAAATATTTTAAATTCCTGTTCGGTAAGTTTATCAAACTCTCTAAAATCACCTGTGGGAATTATCGCATAGTGGTCTGTAACGCCTTTATCGTTTATGATACGCTCTGTAAACTTTATCCCATTTTTAAGAATCTCATAAGCAAACACATTATAAGGTTCAAATTTTATTGATTTAATAATTTCAACGACACGCTCTTTAAGCGTTGAAGGTAAATACCTTGAATCGGTTCTTGGATAAGTAATTAGTTTTCTTTTTTCGTAAAGAGTCTGAGCTATATCAAGAGTTCTCTTAGCAGAATAACCAAAGAGCCTATTTGCATCTCTTTGCAATTCTGTAAGATCGTATAAAAGTGGTGGGGAAGTAAACTCATCTTTTTCTGCAAGTTTTTCTATTACACCATTTAACCCATCAATTTCTTTTTTTATTTTCTCAAGATTTGACTTGTCAAATTGACGAGTTTCTCCATTTTCAGTGTAGACACCTTTGTATGAAAAATCATCTTTTTTAAAATTGGCTTCTAATTCGTAGTAAGTTGTAGGTTTAAAACTCTTAATCTGCTTTTCTCTTGAAACAATAATGTTCAAGGTTGGAGTTTGGACTCTTCCAAGCGATAAAAGTTCACCCCAGCGTCTTGTAAATGAACGAGTTGCATTTATACCGACAAGCCAATCTGCCTCTTCTCTTGCAAAGGATGCCTTCCCGAGATCATCAAACTCACTCTCATCTCTAAGATTTTTAAATTCTTTTACGATCTCTTCTTTGGTCATCGCAGAAAGCCACAAGCGTTTTAATGATTTACCTTTTGGATTTACAAGAAGAAGGATCTCTCTAAATATAAGTTCACCTTCACGTCCTGCATCACAAGCATTGACGATTGTATCAACATCTTTTCGAAGCATTAACTTCTTAATAGCGTTAAACCTTTCTTTATTTTCTTTACTTACTTTAAACTTGAATTCCTCTGGAATTATTGGAAGATCTCGCAAGGTCCAAAAGCTAAGTTTTTTATTGTAATCCTCTGGTTCGTAGAGTTCGCAGATATGACCCAAAGACCATGTAATTACATACTTTTCATTTTCTAGGAAATCTTTTTGGTTATCAAACTTTCCTAAGGCATTTGCAATGTCTTTTGCAACAGATGGTTTTTCTGCAACTACTAATGTTTTCACAAGATATAATTATATACCTCGGTTTACAATTTACAAAATTAAGAAAGTAAATAAGCATAAAAAAATATAAGCCCCACAAATGTGGGGCTTATCAAATTAAGATTGTTCTCTACCCAATCACTTTTACATTTACAGCTTTATCACCTTTATTGGTTTGTTCGATTTCATACTCAACTTTTTGGCCTTCCTTCAAAGTTTTGTAACCAGAATTCTGGATTGCCGAAAAGTGCACAAAAAGGTCCTTTCCACCATCATCAGGGACAATAAACCCAAAGCCTTTCTGAGAGTTAAACCATTTAACTCTTCCTGTTTTTCTTTCCACTTCTAAAATACCTCCATAAAAAATTTCCGCTAAAGCGGGTCTACCGTAATTATACTAAAATTCTAAAAAAACAAAACAATTTCCATTTTTAATTTTGCTAAAAAATTTTCCAAATATAAAACGATCTTTATGGTATCCAATTTATAGCACTGTATGCGTTTACAAGCCCATAACCATAATACTTATCGTACCCTGCTTTACCAAGATCCTTTGCAGTTGATATTAATGCCTGTTTTACCTGAACATTTGAAAACTCAGGATGCACCGAGAGCACCAAACAAGCTACTCCTGCAACGTGAGGTGTTGCCATAGAAGTGCCTTGGAAAAAGTAATAACCAAACTGTGTTGGATCAGCAGATGTGCTACTTTAGAGTATAGTTTGCTGTAAAATACCGTCTTTATAACCATCTTTATTCTGATCAACAGAGGTATCTTCCACCAGGAGCAACAAGGGTTAAACCAGTTCCATATTTACTTAAGAAAAATATAACAATTCCCTTAGGAACAGGGAATCTCGTTAAAACAACGTAAGCCTAACTCGTACTTTGATGCCCCAGAAAATTTCAAATTATATTTCTCCTGTAAAAGAGACATGCATTCAATAAGGTCTTCTGCTCTTCCTTTTTTAAGCTCAATTTCTACTTCGTAATACTCAACTTTCTTTTTCCCCTTTACAAAATACAAATAATCAAGGTCTAATTCAAGTTCCGAATGATTCTTTGTTAAAAGCAAGGGGTGTCTGTAGTTTACAATTGTTAATACCTCAACTAAATTATCGTTTTTAATGACTTCATAAACACTCGGAAAGTGCTTCCTAAGGAAACTCTTTGATAAAAAATTTTCATGGTCAAGTTCAACTTCATGCTCTTGCCTTACATAAATACCATCTTTAACTATACCATTGGATTTCAAAGTAAGTAACTTTCTTGATCCTTCTTCACGGAGACGAAATGCAAAATTGTTAAAAAGGAGTTTAAAATCTTCAGTGTCGTAATAATGGCTCACGAGTTTTATAGGGGAGAGGCGCACAACATTCCAAGATACTATTTCCGCATCGTTTTCTATGCGTTCTAAAACCTTACGAGAAGCCGTAAGTTTTACTTCATATTCTACCATATTAACCCCCCTTCTTTTTATTAATATCTTTTAAATAAATAGTTCTTTTATATGCAGAGTAAACTGCCTTCTCTAAAACCGTTCTAAAACCTCCTTTCTCAAGTTCGTATAGAGCATCTGCTGTTGTCCCTCCAGGAGATGTAACCATATCTCTTAGTTCTGCTGTATGCTTATCCGATTGCATCGCAAAAAGCACAGACCCCAAGGTGGTCTTATATACAAGTTCTGTTGCATCTTTCCTTGGAAAACCAAGATGCACTCCTGCATTGATAAGGGATTCTAAAAAGAGAAAAACATACGCAGGGCCTGTCCCAGAAAGTGCCGTTGCCATATCAACATATGATTCATTCTCAACATACATCTCTGAACCCATTGACAACAAAATACTCTTGACTAAGTTTTTTTCTTCTTCGCTTACTTCCTTCGTTGCAGTCCACACTGTCATTCCCTGTTTTATTTGGGCAGGTGTATTAGGCATGCACCGAACTATTTTTTTATGTAAAAGATTTTTTTGTAGTGTTTCAATATCAATACCAGCCATAATTGAAATGACAAGCTGACCATCTTTTATTTCGTCTTTAATTTCATTAGCAACTGTTTCAAAAACCTGTGGTTTTATTGACAGCACTATAATATCACCGAAAGACACTGCCTCTTTATTAGAAAGTGTTGTTCTTATGCCAAGATCTCTACTCATCTCATCTAATCTCTTTTTTCTATGAAAACTTCCAATAATATTTTCGTTAGTAAAAATTGAGTTAGACAGTATTGATTTAATAATCGCAACTGCCATAGTTCCGGTACCTATAAAACTAATCTTCATTTTCTAATCTCCCCTTTGAAATTGTCAAAAAAATCTTTTAAACTTAACTCTAAAAGGTTAAGCTCAATAACTCTTAAAAGAGCAGCGAAATCAAGCAAGATAAATTCTTCAAGGTCAACCTCAGATGAATCTTTAAATACCTCTTCCTTCAAAGTCATTAATTTGCCCTTAATCGACTTAAGCGTCCTAAAATTTCTAAAATATTTTTCCTTTACCTGCAATAAAAGTTCAAGGGCATTAACCTTTTCAGAATCATCAATGAGTTTAAAACTTTTATACTCATTAAGAAAGAACTCTTTTGGAGTGGGGTCTTTATTATCTTTTGGAGTGGGGTCTTTATTATCTTTTGGAGTTTTTTGTTTAGTTTTATAAGGTTTCTTCACATTGTAGTAAAAATGTGAATGGATATCCTCAATTGTGCTTCTAAAACTATCGTAAGAAAAAGGAAAGATATCAATCGTAAAGAGCATGAGTTTATCAACTTTCTTTTTGTAGTAAGTTAAATCTTTGTAAGTCCAACCAAGTCTATACAACAAATTATTCATAGTTTTGACATCTTCTTCCGTAAGAAGTGAGAGTTTCAAAGAGACAAAATCGTTAACAACAACGATCTTAAACTCTTCGCCTACATCGAAAACAGAATATTGGATAAAACCGCCTTCTGAAATTTTGTCATATTTAAGTTTTTTCTTTTTGAGGATCTTTTCAACTTCTTCTTCGATTAAACTTTTTGCCAACTTATTAAAACCTCCTTGTATATTATACGCATTATTGCTTAAATTGCAAAAACCTCATAAAATCTAATTTCTAAGCAATGTATCACTTTTTAAAATTCTTTAATTTCATTGACTAATAACTCAAGATAGATACAATATAGATAGAGGTGAATTATGGAAAAAATTATTGAGTGTGTCCCAAATATAAGCGAAGGAAAAAACAGAGAAGTTATCGATCAAGTAATAGAGAGCCTCAAAAAAACAAACGTAAAAATCCTCGATGTATCAATGGACCCTGATCACAATAGAAGTGTCATAACATTCGTAGGTAATAAAGAAAGTATAATAGGCGGTGCTTTTGCAGTTGCAGAAAGTGCAGTTAGACTAATTGACTTAAGGTATCATAAAGGAACGCATCCGAGAATGGGTGCAGTGGATGTCATTCCGTTTATTCCTATAAAGAATACATCAATGGAAGAGTGTATTGAAATTAGCAAAATAGTTGGTAAAAAAATAGGCGAGGAGCTTAAAATTCCTGTTTATCTTTACGCAGAATCAGCAACAAAAGAGGAAAGAAAAAACCTTCCAAATATTAGAAAAGGAGAATTTGAAGGTTTTTTTGAAAAAATAAAAGACCCAAATTGGATACCAGATTTTGGGCCAAACGAAGTGCATCCTACTGCAGGAGTAGTTGCCGTAGGTGCAAGAGAATTTCTCATTGCCTACAATATCTATCTTGGAACAA
Source organism: Caldisericaceae bacterium (assembly GCA_036574215.1). Classification (NCBI taxonomy): domain Bacteria; kingdom Pseudomonadati; phylum Caldisericota; class Caldisericia; order Caldisericales; family Caldisericaceae; species Caldisericaceae bacterium. The sequence goes on along the minus strand of JAINCR010000095.1, from coordinate 7,614 downwards.
AAGATGTAAGCATTGCAGAGAAAATTGCAAAGTCTATAAGAGAAAGTTCTGGCGGATTAAGGTTTATACAGGCAAAAGGGATGTTTATAGAAGAAAAAGAAATGGCTCAAGTCTCTATGAATATACTCAACTACAAAAAAGCGCCTCTTTACAGGGTGTTTGAAATTGTAAAAATGGAAGCAGAGCGTTATGGAGTGTCTGTTGTAGAAAGTGAACTTATAGGGCTTATGCCAATACGTGCCGTTCTTGAAAGTCTTTCATTCTACTTAAGATTTCCAAAACTTGACGAAAATAACGTTTTAGAAACAAAAATATTCGAATAATGGAGGTGAAATTTGGACGCAAGTCAAAGTGTAGATCTGCTAATTTACAACATTAAGGAACTCCTAACTTTAGTTGACGGTTACACAACTGGCACAAAAGACAATGAAAAAAAACTAGGTATTATTGAAGATGGAGCTGTTGCAATAAAAAATGGACTTATTGTTAACGTAGGTAAATCCGACGAAGTAACAAGCAGTGTAAAAATAGGTAAAAATACATACCAAATTGATGCCTCAAAAAAAGCAGTCTTGCCAGGTTTTGTTGACCCTCACACCCATCTTGTATTTGCAGGAACAAGAGAAAAAGAATTTTTACTAAGACACCAAGGTTTACCTGAAAGTAAAATTATGAAAGAGGAAAATACTGGGATAATCTCTACTGTGCGGTGGACAAGGAAAGCAACATACGAAGAACTTCTTAATGAAACTAAAAAACACCTTACTTCAATTGCAGATTGGGGAACAACAACAGTTGAAGTTAAATCTGGATACGGATTAAACCTTGAAGAAGAAATCAAAATGCTAAAGATAGTTAAAGACCTTAAAGAACATACATTAATAAATTTTAAATCGACACTCTTAGCTGCTCATATCATACCTCCTGAATACAACATGAGAGATGAAAAATACGTAGATTTAGTAGTAGAAGACATCATACCAATCATCGCAAAGAATAATCTTGCTGATTTTAATGATGTTTGGTGTGAAAAAGGTAAGTTCACAAGAGAACAAGCAAAAAGAATCCTTCACGTAGGTAAAAAATTTGGGCTAAAGCCAAAGATCCATGCCGATGAATTATCAAACTGTGGAGGTGCAGAAGTTGCTGCAGAAGTATCTGCAATTTCAGCAGATCACCTCATCTATGCAAGTGAAGAAGGTTTAAAGAAAATGAAAGAAGCAGGTGTTGTTGCTGTGTTGTTGCCAACTGTCTCATTTAGTCTAGGAAAAGAAGATTACGCTCCTTACTCAAAAATGAAAGAAATCGGTTTAACGGTAGCACTTGGAACAGACTTTAACCCTGGAACATCTTTCTGCCCTTCAATGCCTTTTGTCATTACACTTGCTGTTACAAAAGTTAAGATGAGCGTTGAAGACTCAATAATTGCTTCAACAATTAATGCCGCAAAGGCGATCGATATGGATAAAGAAGTTGGAACAATTGAAGTAGGTAAAAGAGCAAATATTAACATACTCAGCATCAGCCATTACGAAGAAATCCCCTATAGAATAGCTGAAAATTATGTCGAAACGGTTATATCAAATGGCGAGATTGTTAAAGGAGGATAAAAGATGAGCAATTTAAAAAGAACGCCTCTCTACGAAGAACACCTCAAACTAAACGCACAGATGGTAGAATTTGCAGGATATGAAATGCCCCTTAAATATTCAAGCATTAAAGAGGAACATTTAAATGTTAGGCATAATGTGGGTATTTTTGATGTTTCTCACATGGGGGAAATCGAAATAAGGGGTAAAGATGCAGTTAAATTTGCAGATTTTCTTGTTACAAACAGCATACTTGAGATAAAAGCAGGAAGAGTAAAATACACTCCAATTTGTTACGAGCACGGTGGTGAAGTTGATGATATCTTTGTTTACAAAATACAAGATGATTTTGTTCTTCTTGTTGTAAACGCTTCAAATTACGAAAAAGACCTAAATTTTATTTTAGAACATAAAAGTGCTTTTGACGTTTCAATTGAAGGGAAAACAAACGAATACGGAGAAGTCGCAATACAAGGTCCAAAGGCAGAAGAGTTCTTAAAAAATTATTTCTTAGGCAACATACCTCTTGAAAAACTCGGTTATTTCAAATCAACTTTTGGAAAACTTTTTGGGGTTGATGTGCTAATTTCGCGAACAGGTTATACTGGTGAAGATGGATTTGAAGTCTACAGTAATCCAACCGATATTGTAAAGATTTGGCAAGAAACATTAGAGAAAGGAAAAGAATTTAACATTCTCCCTACAGGACTTGGGGCAAGAGATACACTAAGGTTTGAAGTATGCTATTGGTTGTATGGAAATGACATTGATGAGACAACCAACCCATTTGAAGCAGGACAAGATTTTGCTGTAAAACTTGAAAAAGAAAATTTTATTGGAAAAGAAGCCTTAAAAACATATGTAGAAGATGGCATAAAAAGAAAACTTGTCGGCTTTAAAGTCCTAAAAGGCGGTGTTCCAAGGCACGGAATGAAGATTTACAATGAAGGTGAAGAAATAGGTTACATTACTTCAGGAAATATGTCGTTTGTGAGAAATGAAATCCTTGCTCTTGGTTATGTAAAAGCAGAACATAGAGAAGTAGGCACAAAACTTCTGGCTAAAGGCGACAATAGAACTTTTGAACTTGAGGTTATAAATACTCCTTTTGTTGATATTAGAGCCGGAAAGAAAAATACTTAAAAACAATAAAGTTTTTTAAAAAGTTGTTTGGATGTATAATATTCAAGTAATTGTCAAAATATTTTATAAAAAAATTTTAGGAGGATTTTAAATGAAAATTTCAAAAATGATTCAAAGAGCAGGCACCGAGACTGCCTTTGAGATGCTTGCAAAAGCAAAGGAACTTGAACGCCAAGGGAAAAGTGTAATTCACTTTGAAATCGGTGAGCCAGATTTTAACACACCAGAGAACGTCAAACAAAAAGGTATTGAGGCAATTGAGGAAAACTACACACACTACTCTCCGACACAAGGTATTCTTGAACTAAGAGAATCTGTTGCTGAGTATATCTCAAAAACAAGGAATATAAAAGTGACACCCGAAGAGGTAATTATCACTCCTGGTGGAAAAGACGTAATTTTTGGAACAATGCTATCGCTTCTTGATGAAGGGGACGAAGCAATTTACCCCAATCCTGGTTATCCAATATACGAATCAGCAATTAGGCTTGTTGGTGCAAAACCTGTTTCTATGCCAATTAGAGAAGAAAACGATTTTGCGTTTGATAAAAAAGAATTTGAAAAATTAATCACACCAAAAACAAGACTCATCGTTATTAACTCCCCTGCAAACCCAACAGGAGGGATTCTCTCCTACAGTGATCTTGAATTTATTGCAGACATTGCAAAGAAAAACGATATAATGATTCTCTCTGACGAAATTTATTCAAGGATTGTTTACGAAGGAGAGTTTGTAAGTATTGCATCTTTACCTCATATGAAAGAAAGAACTATTATCCTTGACGGCTTTTCTAAAACTTATGCAATGACAGGGTGGCGTTTAGGCTATGCCGTTGCAAACAAAGAAGTTATTGAGGCTCTTAAAAGAGTTGCAGTAAATTCATTCTCTTGCGTTGCAACATTTGTCCAGATGGCAGGTGTTGAGGCGCTAAAAGGGCCACAAGACGAAGTAGAAAGAATGAGAAAAGAATACGAAGAAAGAAGAAATCTTATTGTAAATGGTTTAAACGAAATACCAGGTTTTTCAGTAAAAATGCCAAAAGGCGCATTCTACGCTTTCCCCAATGTTAAGAAGGTTGGCAAATCATCTAAAGAATTAGCAGATTATCTTCTATATGAAGCAGGAGTTTGCACCCTTTCAGGCACTGCCTTCGGTTCGTTTGGTGAAGGATATCTAAGGTTCTCATACGCAACTTCAAAAGAAAATATTATCGAAGGCTTAAAGAGAGTAAAACAGGCAATTGAAAAAATCGTATAAAAGTGTAGGGGGTAACACCCCCTTTCTTGTATGGGACTAATAAAATTCTTGGGCACAGCTGGAGCAAGATTTGTTGTTGCAAAACAGCTAAGGTATTCTGCTGGGACAATAATAAAAACAAAATCAGCAACACTGGTTTTTGACCCTGGCCCAGGGACACTTCTAAGACTTTCAACATCAAGGCCAAAAACTCCCATAGAAAGTGTAGATGGAGTAATACTTTCCCATATCCATTTAGACCACTCAACAGATGCAAACGTAATTATCGACTCTATAACTAATGGTGGTCTTAAAAAATACGGCGCACTCTTTACTACAACCGAAGCACTTTTCTCAGAAAATAGAGTTATACTTCCCTTCTTAAGAGATTACTTAGAGGAAATCCAAACATTCTCACATGAGCAGGAATTTATTTACCGTGATTTAAAATTTAAAACCTTTAGGCACAAACATCCTGTAGAAACTTACGGATTCCGTTTTAATATAGAAAACAAAACAATTTCGTTTGTTGTAGATACCCTATTCTTCGATGACCTTTTAGATTACTATAAGGATTCAGATATACTAATTCTAAATGTAGTTAGGTATAAAGAAAAGGAAGAAGTGATGCACCTTAATGTAGAAGATGTAGAAAAATTTTTAAAATATAGTAATCCTAAAAAGGTAGTATTAACTCATTTCGGATTAACCATGTTAAGAGCAAACCCACAAAAAGTGGCAGAAGAGTTAAGTGAAAAGTATAATTTAGAAGTAATTGCAGCGTTCGACGGATTTAACTTAGAAATTTAAAAAAAAGGGGTATTATGAAGATTGGATTAGTATTATCTGGTGGTGGAGCAAGAGGATTAGCACACGTAGGTGTCTTAAAGGCATTTGAAGAATTTGGCATAAAACCTCACATTATTACCGGTGCTTCTATGGGGGGTATTATTGGGGCGCTATACGCCTTTGGATACAGTGCTAATGACCTTAAAAACCTTTTAGAAAAACTTAATATTTACGAAGTTCTTGAATCAAAAGGAATGCTTTTCTTAGAAAGAAAAAATAACAAAGTTCTCAATACCGTGTTAAAAGAAGCAGCTTTTATTCCACTCTTTACAAGACAAGGACTTGATTCTGGAAGAAAAATTAGAAAAGTCTTTAGGGATTTAACAGAAGGAAAGGATTTCTCGTCTTTAAAAATACCTTTTGCATGTGTTGCAGTTGACCTTATAACAGAAAAACTTGTGCCACTCACCCAAGGGAAGCTTTACGAAGTAATGTATGCAACAGGGGCGATCCCGCCGTATCTTGAACCACTTAGTTTAAACGGCATGCTCCTTGCAGATGGAGGCATACTAAACAACGCACCAGTTGATCTTGCAAGAGAAATGGGGGCTAACGTAGTTATAGTAATTGATGTAAATTTCCTACAAACTTTCAAAATAAAAGAAAATTTTAGAAATGCCTTTGATGTTATTTTAAGAGTGCTTGATATAACTCTTGACACTCTGTATATTGACGATCTTGCAAAAGCAGACTACATAATCCATATCCCTTTAACTAACGATATTTTTGATTTTGAAAGTAAAAATGAAATAGTAGAAAAAGGCTACCAAATAGCCAAAGAAAACATTATTTCAAAAAATTTACCTAAACTACTCTAAACATCCTACAGGTTAGGAAATTTTGAATTTAAAAAACTGAGTCTTACCAACCCTCAAAACATCACCATTATTTACTTCTATTTTAAAGGTGTTAATTTTTTCTCCGTTTAATTTTAAACCACCTTGCTCGATGAGTCGTTTAACTTCAGATTTTGAAGGCAATACTTTAAGGTTTATTAACAGGTTAACTACATCGAGTTTGTTGTCAACTATGAAATCGCTAACATCAATTTCATTAACTTCATCGGGAAGTTCTTTTTTGCTAAATACTTTTATGAAATTATCATATGCAAGTTGAGCTTCTTTTGCTCCATGGAAGATTTCAACAATACCTTTAGCAAGTTCAAGTTTAAGATCCCTTGGGTTTACCTTGTTAGAACTAATTAAATCATCAATCTCTTTTGCTTTTTCTTCATCTACATCTAAGATAAGAAAATAATATTCAGAGATGAGGTTATCTGGTATTGACATGATTTTACCAAACATAGTTTGGGGGTCTTCAGTAATCCCAACGTAGTTCCCAAGACTTTTACTCATTTTTTGGACACCATCAAGCCCTCTTAAAATAGGCATTATAATTGCTATCTGTGGTTCTTTCCCTTTTACTTCAAGAAGGTGCCTTCCCATAATGAGGTTGAATTTCTGGTCTGTTCCACCAAGTTCAACGTCAGCATCAATTGCATAAGAGTCATACGCCTGCATTAAGGGGTAAAAAAGCTCATGAAAGAAAATAGGTATATTGTTATTGAATCTATTTTGAAAATCGTCCCTTTCAAGAATTCTTGCCAAAGTAAAATTTGCACTGAGCCTAAACCATTCTTCAAAAGTAATTTTAGAAAGCCATTCAGAATTATAGCGCACTTCCGTTCTATTTTTGTCAAGCACTCTAAATACCTGGTCAAAATATGTTCTTGCGTTCTCCTGTATAGCCTCTTTTGAAAGTGGAGGTCTTGTTTTTGATCTTCCGGAAGGATCACCAATGAGCCCTGTAAAATCACCGATAATAAACACAACATCATGTCCCAAATCCTGAAAGTCCTTTAATTTTCTTAAAACAACGTAATGTCCTAAATGTAAATCTGGTGCCGTTGGATCACATCCAAGCTTTACTCTTAATTTCATTTTAGTGTTTAGTTTATGCTTTAATTCATCTTCGTTAATTATCTCAACAGTTTTTCTTTTTATTTTTTCAAATGCTTCCATTTAAGCCTCCGAAAATCAAAAATTTATAACATTTTAAACAAAAATACTTTTTTTAAAAAATTACTAAAAAGGCCCCTTAAAAAAGGGGCTAATAAATTGGCGCGCCTGAGGAGAATTGAACTCCTATAAATGGCTCCGGAGGCCATTGCTCTATCCGTTGAGCTACAGGCGCAAATTTACTAATTTAATTACTTTCTTTCTTAAGGCAATCTTTACAAATTCCGTAAATATTTACAGAAATTTCTTCAACAAGGTAGCCACTATTTTTTAACTCTTTAACGAAACCTGGCTCTTTGTTAAGTAAAATATCTTCTATTTTTCCACACTTTTTGCAAATAAAATGGATGTGTGGCTCTATATTACCATCATACCTTTTTGCGTCCTCAAAAGTGGATATTTCCTTTACAAGACCGCTTTTAACAAACTCATCAAGCACATTATAAACTGTTGCATAACTCATATTATGCATCCCTCTTTTGAGGTTCTCATAAATTTCTTCAACAGTAGGATGAGTATGGACACTTTTAAGGTAATTGTAAATAGCTACCCTTGGTTTAGTTGCCCTAAGTCCGTTTTTTCTTAAAATTTCTTCTGTCACTATTTTCATAACTATTATTATTACACAAATTAGAATTTTTTGCAAATAGTTGTATGAGTTACATACATTTGAGACTCAGGATAATATTTTAACAGATAATTTATTGGTGTCAAATTGTCTAAACTCTTATGATGTCTTTCTGTATTGTACCATACAAGATCAAGCCTTCCCTGTGAT
>JAINCR010000094.1 GCA_036574215.1 Caldisericaceae bacterium | reverse complement strand
ACACTATTTTCAAGATCTTTTTTGGATTTAAGTGTCAATTCGTAAGAAATCTTTGCGGATTCATATGAAGTATTTGCGCTATCATAAGAAAGGGTTGCCTGCGTTGAATCAATCTCAAGAATTTTATCACCGGCTTTTACAAGAGAACCCTCTTCAACATAGATTTTCTTTATAATACCAGAGACTTCTGGATAAACGTAAGTTTCGGAATCAAACGAGACACTCCCACTTAAGTTAACCTCAGAATCCAAATCCAAATAGCTTACAGTATAAATTGAGTTGCCTGTTTGAATTTTTACTAAATCATTTCTTGCACAGCCAAAAGAAAAAGCGCTAATAAATGTAATAAGGATAAGAACAATAAAGATCCTATTTTTCATTTAATCCTCCATAAAATACATATAATTTTTTAAATTTAACAAATTATATACAAAAAAACAAAATCACAAAATTTTTGACTTTTAAATTAAACTCGTCTTTTATATAAACTCGTTAATTATCTCTGTTAGATCTGGCACCTCATTTCGATTGAGGTAGTAATTTTCTAAAGCAACCTGCTCTTCATAAGTTTCCAAGTTTGTTCTAAATAGAATACCAGTAGGTATTTTTTCATCATCTTTCATAAGTAAATCAACAGCACTCTTTAAGTTGCTACTATCATAATTTAAGTCTTCTACCTTATACACGCGCTCTTTGTAGAATTGGTAAGTATTATTAAAAGTTACGCACGGTTGGAGCACTTCTACAAATGCAAAGCCACGGTGTTTAAGCATCTCAGAAAAAATATACTGAAGGTGTTTTAAGTCAGCTGAAAAACCTCTTGCTACAAATGTTGCATTTGATAATAGCATAATTAGACTTGGGTTTATAGGATTTTCAGGGTTACCGAAAGGTGTAGAACGACTTTTAAAGCCATGCGGGGAAGTGGGAGTGAACTGCCCTGTTGTAAGACCATACACAGCGTTATTATGTAAAATCAACTTTATATCTGTATTTCTTCTTGCTGCATGTATCGTATGGGACATACCTTCTGCAAAGGCATCGCCATCACCTACAAAACCAATGACAGTTAAATTAGGGTTTGCTAGTTTAATGCCAGTTGCAAGAGGAGGAACTCGCCCATGTATAGTATGAAAGGAATTTAAGTGGTAGTAGTTTGTAATATAACCATAACAGCCAATACCAGAAACAAGCGTAATATCCTCTTGTTTAAGAGTGCCATTTTCAATTTCTTTTTCAAGGACAGTTTTAAGGGCATTGTAGATACCAAAATTTCCACAGCCCGGGCACCACTGTATTTTTCTATCTGTTGCAAGATTCATTTTACCACCTCCTTGAAGATGTTTCTTAACTCCCAAACATTGAAGGGCCTTCCGTCGTATTTTAGAACTCTTTTGTATATGCTTTTTCCGGTTTTACTTTCGAGAATGTTTGCAAACTGCCCAAAAGAATTTTGTTCAATGGAAATAATTTTTTTAACATCTTTGAGTTCATTAAGAAGTGCCTCTTTTGGGAAAGGTTCAAGCGAAATTACCTGTATAAATTTAATATATAAGTCTTTAATGGCTTCAAGTATTGCTCCTTTTGGGGAACCAAAAGATACAACAGCAACATCACTTTCTTTACCAAAGACATTGATGAATTTCATTAATTTAAAGTCTTCTTCGATTGTTTTTATCTTTCTTAATCGTTTTTCTTTCATTGAGATTAGATTCTTAGGATCACTTGAACTATAGCCTTCCTCTGTGTGCTCACTTGAGTTTACATGAACTATAATATCTTTCATTGAAGGAAAGGCAAGAGGAGAAATGCCATCTTCGTTAAGTTTATACCTTTTGTAATGTTGTTCTTCTTGGTCAAAAGTTTTTATAAGAGGTGGGTAATTATTTGAAAATGGTATTAGAACGTTTTGTGCGCTTTCTGATATGTGCTTATCAGAGAGGATGAATACAGGAGTTTGGTACCACCAAGCAAATTGGAATGCCTTTGCTGTAACTTCAAATGCTTCAACAATATCACCTGGTGCAAGGACAATACGAGGAAATTCACCATGTCCAACATTTAAAACAAGGTTTAAATCGCTTTGCTCAGTGTAAGTTGGTGCTCCTGTAGAAGGACCTACACGTTCAACATCTACAATTACAATTGGGACTTCAACTGCACCTGCAAGACTAATGGTTTCACCCATAAGATCAATGCCTGCTCCAGATGTGCCAACCATAGAGGGGACACCTGCATATGCACTTCCTAAGGCAAGGTTAATTGCTGCAATTTCATCTTCAAGTTGTATTGCCGTGATATTAAACCTTTTTGCATTTTTTGCAAGAAATTCAAGAAGAGTTGAAGAAGGTGTAATTGGGTATGCCGCATAAACTTTCATTCCTGCTTTAACTCCTCCTAAACCAATAGCATCGTTTCCATAAAGTAGAGGTTTTGGGGTATTAGTTCCTTTTAAAAGGTGTATATGCTGTTCATTTTTATCTTTGAGGATATTATACCCCGCCATAAACAGTTCTATATTCTTAGGAGCGTGCTCTTTTAAGTCATCTTTTATCACATCAATAACGAAATCTACAGGGATTTGGAGAAGATAAGTTAACATTCCTAATACTATAGATGGTTTCATAAAGGGTTGACCATCAACACTTCTTATAATTGAATCAAAATTTATTTTATCATCGGTAAATGTTGAGCAATTTTCTTTCTGTTTGTCTTTGTATTTTTCGAAAACATCCATGTGAAAAGCAAACATATAATCAAATTTATTGTAGGAAGTGTAAATCTCCTCGTTTGAAACTCTTACTTCAGAATAGTCAGTGCCACCTCTTATAATTGAGCCGTAATCGTTTAGAATAAAGACATTATAGCCAAACCTATTAAAGACTTTACCAATAAGCATTGAACCTCTTTTTATACCTTCTCCTGCTTGGCCACCTATAAAAATTGATAGATCCATTAATTAAACCTCCTTTCAAAAGATTATAACAAAAAATATTATTTGTCGGAAGTTTTTATATTTTTGGTCCTTGTATATGTTGATTAAAAAGAGCAGTAAAATATCTTTTACTTTTCGTTTTAGTGGGTTAATGCCAACTGTTATATTATATGCTATAGTCTGTTATTGTTTGTTATTCTGAACAAGAGGACTACACTTAGTCACTCCGACAAGGCAAAATCCCCACAAGGTCAACTTTGTTGCACGTTAAAGCAACTCCACCAAATCCGTGAGGTTTGGTTGGTGCTGTATCTATTGGCAGAGTTTTTGCAGTTTCAGGATCTGAATCACTGGATATGTTGTTTGAGTCTCTTTTTGCAGCTATTTTAAACCAATATTGAGTGGCTGGAGTAAGCGAAGAGATCGTTACATCTAAAAGAGGGAGATCAAAAGATCCAGCTAAAACATAAACCAATCCATTTACACTATATTTCACTACAACTTGTGTTGCATTTGTGTTAGGAGGGTCCCAAGTAAGTTTTATAGAAGTTGACGAGAGAGGAGTTGCCGTAAGCCCTGTGGGTGTTTTAAGAGCATAAGCATTTTTGGTTGGGGATTGAGCAGAATCTTTGCTTGCATTGTAGGCAGTTACTTTAAATAAATAGACACCGTAGTCAGCAACGGTAGTATGATAGGAAAGGGTATTTTTGTCCAATGTTGTAACAAGCGACCAATTAAAAATAGAACCTATCTTAACCCACTTATAGATTTTATACCCATCGCAGTCTTTCGTATGTGACCATGACATATAGATCGTTTTGCCAATTCCATTTGCTTGAAAGTTTGTAGGAGCTGCTGGGAGAGTGAGCTTTGAAACACCCGAGGAAATTAATGAAACATCATCAGTTATATGTGTGT
>JAINCR010000093.1 GCA_036574215.1 Caldisericaceae bacterium | reverse complement strand
TTCTTTTACCTACATTTGCTATTCCCAGGGCATTAATTAAATTAGGTAAAGGCCTTGATTTACTTTCTTCAATATTTCTTAAAATTTTTGAAGCAAGCACATCTCCCATTCTTTCAAGTTTCATTAGGTCTTCATTTTTTAAATAGTAGAGGTCGGCATAATCTGAAATCAAACCTTTTTCCACTAAGGCAGCAATCAATTTTTCACCAAGAGACTCTATATCCATGGCATCTCTTGAAACAAAATGTATAATTCTTTCTTTCACCTGTGCAGGACAGCGAACGTTAATACAGACGGTTGCAGCAAAACCCTCAGCCCTAACAACTTTACTTCCACAAACAGGGCAACGATCAACCATTTTAAAAGGAACTTCTTTACCAGATCTTTTTTCTTTAACAACCCTTACAACCTCAGGTATAACAGAACCAGCCTTATGAACTATTACGTGGTCGCCAACTCCAACATCAAGTGCTTTTGCAATATCCTCATTGTGGAGGGATGCCCTACCTACCATTGAGCCATCGATTTCAACAGGATCAAAAATGGCAACCGGGGTAATCACACCTGTTCTTCCTACGCTAAAGATGATATCCCTAACTACAGTTTCTGCTTCTTCTGCAGGAAATTTAAAAGCAATTGCCCATCTCGGTTCATGGGATGTTGCACCTAAACGCTTTTGAAGATTCATATCATTTACCTTTACTACAACTCCGTCTGCTCCAAAAGGAAGACTATTTCTAATTGAGGTAAGCCTTTTACACTCTTTTATGAGGCTTTCAATATTACTAAAAACTTTCGTCTCGGGACTGACCCTAAAACCAATCTTATTGAGATACTGTAACATTTCAAACTGGGTTTTAAAGTCAATACCTGAAATAGCACCAACACCATAAGCTATCATATGGAGTTTTCTTTGCGCAGTTATCGTTGAATCAAGCTGTCTTATGGAGCCAGCAGCAGCATTCCTTGCATTGGCAAAAGGAGGAAGCCCATCTTCAATACGTTCTTTGTTTAGCTTTTCGAAGTCTTTTTTGAACATAATCACCTCACCACGCACTTCAATGAGTGGCGGAGGATTATCAACCATTAACCTTAGAGGAACACCCCTTACAGTTTTAACATTGGGGGTTACATCTTCGCCTCGGATACCGTCACCCCTTGTTGCACCACTTACAAGAATACCGTTTTCATAACGGATTGAGATTGCAAGACCATCCATTTTAAGTTCCGTTTCATACTCAACTTCGTCTACTTGAGCGTCTCTTTTTACCCTTTTGTCAAATTCTTTTAAATCGTTTTCATCAAAGGCATTACTAAGAGAAAGCATTGGGACTTCATGTATTATTTCACTAAACTCTTTAAGAGGAGGTGCACCAACTTTTTGAGAAGGAGAATCGGGAGTAATTAAATCAGGGAATCTTTTTTCAATTGCAAGCAATTCTTGAAAAAGCATATCATATTCTCTATCTGTAATTTCTGGAGAATCAAGCACATTATAGCGGTAGTTATGATAGTTGATAAGATTTCTCAACTCCTTCAGTCGTTTTTGTGCCTCCTCCTTATTGAGACGAGACACATCAATTTCCATCGTTATCCTCCTTATTTTTGAATTAATGTAATTTCTGTTCCCTCGATGACATAAAATGATTTAGAATTCTGAGAAAGCACAAATATAGGATTATCGATATTAAAGATTTTTACAAAACGGCCAATTTCTTTTCCGTTGTTCTCCTTTAATATCAACTGATAATAGTTTTTGTCATTGTTCTCTCCCTTATACAAAAAAAGTTGAGTTAAAGAATTCTCAAAATATGCATAGGGGATATTATCAATTTTAGGAATAGAATTCAACAACTCCCCGTTAGAGTTATAAAAATAAAAACCCGAAGAAGTTGAAAAGACAATCTTGTTTTGCAATGGTAAAATATTATTTATAGATGAGCTAAACTCAACTGTGTTTTGCTTTACAAGTTGATTACTAAAAAAGACTACCTTTAAAGACAACTTTTCTTTTGCAGTTGGATCGACTACAAGATTTCTATAACCAGAAACTATATTACCACCATTTAAGAAATTAACAAAGATTGAATTAACATAAGATGACATCGAATTTTTAAGCGTTGTATGATCTTGCTTAAGAATTTTATCACCACTAAGTATATATAGATCACCGTTTTCAAGCGCTAAAGCCACATTACCCGAAGAATTAATGGCAAGTGAAGAGTTTTGACCCATGTCGGGAATGACATTTTTGGAAACAACTTTGCAAGCACTATTAACTCTTACAATTTGATACGAGAGGTCTTTCAAAGATTGAAAAACAAACATCATATCACCATTTTCTAAAAATGCTACATAAGGGTCTTTGGGAATAAAGTTTTCAAAACCAATTTTACAAAGTTCTTTAAAGTTTTCATCAAGAACATGGTATGAGGTGCAGGCAACTATAAAGGAGTTATTACTCTTATTGTGCACAATACCAAAAACTTTTTCATCAATTTTTTTAATAAATTTAGATTCACCAGTTGGCGAAAAAAGAGCAACGTATCCTTGGGCATTACCTATAAGCAGGTTATCACCAACAGATATTGCACACGTAGGATTTTCTGAAAGTGATTTCACATGGGTTTCTGTTAAAATTGATTCTTTAAGCGTAAGCAACTTATAAGAGATAAAGGCACCTGAAAGTATTATCACTAAAGAAACTAATAAAGCAATAACGATATGCTTAATATTTTTTCTTTTCTTCTTTTCTAATTTTTTCTTCATAGTTCAATTGTATTTGAAAACTCATTTTAGTCAAGCATTTGAAAACTCTTGTTTGAGAAACTTATCCAAATATATTGTATAATTGACATCATTATAGTAAAATAAAATCAAAAGGAAAAAAGGTGAAAACGCTCTTAGATTTAAAAGAATTAAGAGTAAGAACATTAATAACTGCAAGCATTGGAAGTGCAGTAATATCGCTTAGTTCTCTATACGTAGCATTGAGGATGGGGGCACTTCCTTGGCCAACGGTGTTTGTTGCAATTCTGTCAATGGGCATTTTAAAATGGCTAAAAAACACAAATATAAACGAGATAAATGTTGCCCATACCGGAATGTCTGCAGGTGCATTGGTTGCTGGAGGAATCGCCTTTACTATACCTGGCATTTGGATCATCAATAAAAGTCAGAACATTAACTTTCTGTTTGTATTTTTAAGTGCACTTTTAGGAACAGTCATAGGTTTAATTGGAATAATTGCAATTAGAGCATATTTCATTGAAAAATCTAATTTACCTTACCCCATTGGAGTTGCAACGGCAAACACCTTAATTGCAGGAGATGAGGGTGGAAAGAAGGCAAAGATAGTATTCTCAAGTTTGCTCTTTTCATCCATCGTAACCTTCCTAAGGGATGGTTTTTCTTTTATCCCACAGGTAATTTTTGTAAAAGGGCTTACACTGTTAGGTATAGGATTTTTCATATCACCAATGGCATTAGGAATTGGTTATATAATAGGAATTACATATATGGGGGTTTGGTTTATTGGAAGTGTAATTGGTAATTTAATATTTCCTTTATTCTTAACAAACTGGCTTTCAACTTTAGAAAAAGTTACAAATTTTAAGGTTAATCTTGGTATTGGCCTTATCATTGGCGGTGGAGTTGCTATCGTTTTGAAAGATATATTTCCAAAGACAAAAGAAATATTCTTAAAGTCTGTTGAAAATTTAAAAATAGCAAAAATTTTTATTATTGTTGCTTTAGGAGTTGTTTTAGTTTTAGAAATAGCATTCCTAAATATTAACTTTATTACAGCAACTTTAATTGCTATCCTTACACTTATAACTATTGTTATGGCTGCATATATCGATGGGGCAACTGGTATCGTGCCAATGGAAATTTTTGGAATTATTGTGCTTCTTGTTGTAAAATTTATTACTCCATATGTATCAAAGGATTACTTAACTTTATTTGCAATTGCTGCAGTTGTCTCGGTTGCAACGGGAATAACAGGGGATAATCTACAAGATTTTAAAACTGGGAACATTTTAAAAACGAATCCAAATGCACAACTTATCTCTGAACTTACTGGGGGGATAGTTGGAAGTATTTTTGGGACTTTAGGATTGTTTATCCTCTATAAGGCGTACGGGAGCTTTGGGCCAAGTTCGTTTCTTGTTGCACCACAGGCATTTGCCGTATCCCAAATGATTCAAGGCTTAAAAGATCCAAGAGCATTTTTCTGTGGATTTATCTTGGGTGTATTTTTATACTTCTTCCATGTTCCTTCGATGATTCTTGGCATAGGAATTTACCTTCCGTTTACAATTTCATCTACTGCATTTATTGGAAGCCTCATAAAAGCATTGGTCATTAAAGTTAAAAAAGAACAAAACTCTAACGGAGAATTAGTCGCTTCTGGCCTTTTGGGAGGCGAAGGTTTTGCAGGAACAATTGTTGCAATAATAAGATTTATTTGGAGGTTATAAATGGGAAGTATTACAGATGTAAAAGGAATACTTGTAGGAAATTATGAAGATTTAGATAGTTTAACAGGTTGCACAGTTGTGCTTGCAAAAGATGGGGCATACGCTTCCTATGATGTAAGAGGTGGTGCTCCAGGAACAAGGGAAACTGATTTACTCAATCCAGAAAACCTCGTTCAAAAAGTTAATGCAATTTACATAGGTGGCGGCAGTGCTATGGGATTGGAGGGGGCATCGGGTGTTTCTCGTTATTTGGAAGAAATTAACGCAGGCTTTGATACTGGTGTTAAAAGAGTCCCAATTGTTTCTGGCGCAATCATCTATGACCTTGAAATAGGTAAACCAAGTTATCCCGATGTGGAAGCAGGTTACAAAGCAAGTATAAACGCAAAAAATACATTAGATAAAACAGGCAATGTTGGTGCAGGTATTGGTGCAACCGTAGGAAAAATAAGAGGTATGAGTTATGCAATGAAAGGTGGTTTAGGCACAGAAAGTATAAGAGTTAACGATGTTGTAGTTGGTGCTCTTGTTGTGGTAAATGCCTTAGGAGATGTTTACGATTTTGACGGAAAAATTATCGCAGGAAGTTTAAATGATGGTAAAAGTGGTTTTATTAATACAGTAGAGTTTCTAAAAAATGCTTCAATCAATACCAATCCTTTTAAAAACACAACAATTGGTGTTATTGCAACAAATGTTACGCTTACAAAAAGCATACTAAAAAGAATAGCAATAAGCGCACATGATGGGATTGCAAGGAGAATAATACCCTCCCACACAATTTTTGATGGAGATACCGTTTTTACTCTATCAACGGGAGAAAAAGATTTTGATAATATATTACTCATTGAAACACTTTCGCAACTTGTTTTAGAAAAAGCGATAGTAAATGCAATTAAGAATGCAGAAACAGTTTTAGGTGTCCCAAGTTCAAAAGATTTGGGGATAATTTAAAAATTTTAGTATAAAATAAATAATAAAGAAAATCAATGTTAAAAAATAAGGAGGTTAACATGATTATTACAACAACACCAACGATTGAAGGAAAAAAAATCGTAAAATACCTTGGGATTGTAGCAGGAGAGGTAATTGAGGGAACAAATGTTTTTAGAGACATTGCAGCAGCAGTTAGAGACGTTGTTGGCGGTAGAGCAAGTGCATACGAGGAAATTTTGATAAAAGGAAGAGAAAAAGCAATTGAAGAAATGAAAGAAAGAGCAAGGGCTATTGGCGCAAATGCAATTGTTGGCGTCGACCTTGATTACGAAGTTTTAGGGCATTCTGGAGGTATACTTTTAATTTCTGCTTCAGGAACTGCTGTGGTAGTTGAGGGTATCTAACTGTAAAGGGGGTCATTCTAACGAGGCACTGTTTGCCTTCACGGTGTCATTTTTAATAAAGTGAAGAATCTCAGTCGTCTATGTTTTTTAGGATTCAGGGGAGTCTTGAGGAGGTTGCTTTTACCCATTAAATATAAGATCCTTCGCTACCGCTCAGGATGACAGGGGAATAGGAAATAGGGTGACATGGGAATAGGAAATAGGGTGACATGGGAATAGGAAATAGGGTGACAGGGTAGGAGGATTCAGGGGGACAAGGTAGGAGGATTCAGGGAAACTAAGAAAAAGAGTGCTAAGGATAACAAACAGAAAAC
>JAINCR010000092.1 GCA_036574215.1 Caldisericaceae bacterium | reverse complement strand
AACTACAAGTATCGTTAGAATGTTTTGCCAATGCCTGTATTTGAAAATATGGTTCAACAAAAACTTTTTATCTTTAGTATCAACAATACGGATTTCGAAGGTTCTTGTCATTCTTAAGCTCGTCCATTATTCTTTTGTTAATATGGCTTCTTTTTCCATTTAATTTGCAAGAAAAGACATGGATAATATTTAAAATATCTTCTACAAGTTCTTCTTCATCAGTTTTTTCTTCGTCTTTATTAATGACTACTATTTGAGTATTATGTAGCTTTGCAAATTCTTCAATAAGCTCATATCCAAATCTTAATAATCTATCTTTATGCAAAACAAAAATAGTATCTATCTGGTTTGTTGCGATAAGTTTCAAGAGCTCCTTTAGCCCTGGTTTGTTGTAATTTATTCCGCTTCCAATATCTTCTATTATTTTAAATTCTTTTCCTTGTTTGGCTAAAAAGAGTTCCATTAGCTCATACTGTCTTTTTAAATCATCTTTTTGGTGATTTGCACTAACTCTTACATATCCAATATTTATCCTCTTATTTGAATTTCTTTTTTGAAGAACATCGTTTAATTGTTCTTCTGAATAATATCTATGGTTACCTTTACTCCTATAAGCAGGTTTAAGTTTACCTGATTTATCCCAATCTCTTAATGTCTGAACGGTAACTCCTATCTTTTCAGCAAACTTTCCAATTGAAAACATCATAAAAATTTACCTTCTTTCTGTAATATTATAATAAAAAAGATGAGATTATAAAGATATTTTTAGAAGTATTTATAGTTTTTCCGAAACAGTTAAAGGCCTTCCTTTTATATACTTAACAACCTTATGAATAAAGTTATTTTCTTCTACCCCAACAACAATACCTTCATCTACATCAACAACTGATAAAATTGCTTCTGCCATTTTTATACTTGCTTTTCCAAAAGCAATAACTCTAACCTTTTTAAAAGCGTTTAAATCGTAGTTCTTACCATCTAAATTCAAGAAAGAACCCTCGACTTTCAAAGTATTTATTACACTTTTATAAGGATTAACAGCCTCTAAAGCCAATTCAAAACCAGTTAAAATATCTTTACGGACATTGTTTAAAGACTGATCTTTTGAATTTAAAAGGTTTTCTATTTTTATCACATAAACCTCCTATCGTACATTTATTATAATAGTCATTTTGTAATTGAAGGCAATAAAAACACATTTTTACAAAGAGTGCTTGGATATTAAACCCAGGAACTTGTTAAAAAATTCATAAACAGTTTTTAATGCTTTTAAAAGAAATTCTCAAAGTTAAATTTGTAACTTTAAAACATTTAGAAGAATAATGATTTAAGAATAAAACTAAAAAATAGTGCAAATATTTGTGAATTTAAAAACAATCTGCTTTTATTTTTCACTTAAAAGTGATAAAATAGATAAAAGATAATTTGGATAGAAAGGAGCGTAAAAATGGCAAAGTCAAAAGTTAGAAAACAAAAAGAAAAAGAAATTGAAGAAATAAAAAGAAAGCAATTTTTTATCAAAGTTTTAATTGCTTCAGTAATATTTGTATTACTATTAACAGGCTTTTTCCTAATAAGACTAAGCCAAAAAAGAGCCACAATAAGTAAATATGCAACGGTTATCAGTAAAGAGGAGGTAAGGGAAAAAACTTTGAGCCTTAAAACATTAGTAACAAACCCACGTGTGCTTACAGACCCTTTACGGTTTGCCGATAGTTTTACTGCAGAAGACCTCCAAAACGAAAATGGAAAAGTTGTTGCACACGAAGCAATTATAATAATCGACAATCCTTCTTACTATATAGATAAAGAAAATATTCCTTCAAATGCTTCTATTCTACTTATTGTTGATACTAATCTCAATGTTCTTTCTTTAACTCCATTTAACCCCACATACTTTGATTTAGGGATAGAATTTGTTAAATACTTTGAATCTTACAAGCAAAAGAATGCCGAATTAATAATTAGACAAGTAGATGGCATTAACGTAGAGAGCAGTAATACTGCGTTAGTTATTAAAAACAAAGTAAGAGAAGCCTTAAGTCTTCTTTATATTGAGAAGTTTGGATTACAAAAATTTTCTTCCTTGCAGGGAGGCGGATACATATTTGCAGAAAGAGGAGTAAAAGTTAATCCAGTTTCTTTAAAAGATGTAAACGGAGCTACGTATAGCCTTGATGAATTTAAAAATTATAAGTTAGTGATCATCGCAGGCAATCCTAATTGTGGTGCTTGTGTATCAAGTGTTTCAGAGTTGGGTAAAATCTTTAAGCAACAAGACTTATCCAATGTAAAATTTATAGTGCTTTCTTTTGGAGATACAAAAGAAGCTCTTGAGAAATTAACCAACGTTCTTCCAGAAGGAACTATTGGCGTTATTGATAGCAATAGAGAGATTGCAACGCAACTTAAATTAAATATTTCACCATACATTGCCCTTGTTGATAAAGATTTAACACTATACTTTAGAGGACCTGCAGAACCAAACAAAGATACTTTAGAGAATATAAAAGAATTTTTAACACATTAAGGAGGAGTTATGAAAAAATTATTTTCGTTAGCAACTTTATTAGTTATGCTTTTTAGTTTCATCCCTACCCTAAAAGCACAAACGTCTGTTTCTAATGTAAGTGTTAATATCAACCCAAGTTATAGGAATACTTATGCAGAATATAGAATTACTTTTACAATCAATAAGGAATTAAAAACAGGAGTTGATTATATATTTATCCAATTTCCAAAAGAGTGTTCAATTCCATGCACATCATGTGCTTATGCACATTGTGCTGGTTGTTTTAAAATTAACGGCACAAACGCATCAGGAGCAGGAATAGTAGAAAACTACAAGAATGCAATATACTTGCGTGTGCCTATGAATATCTCTGCGGGAAGCCAAGTAGAAGTATTTATTTCACAATCAGCAAACTTCAGAAATCCGTATCTTCCTGGTAAATACAAAATTGAGGTTTGGACCTCTCAAGAAGTAGAACATGTTGCCTCAAACGAATTCGATATCACTTCAACAAAGATTAGTAATCTTACTGTTTCCGTAGATCCTGAATTCACAAACTCAAAAACATCTATCTCTATAAATTTCACTACAGGCAACTTGGGTGATATTCCAAATGGAAAATTTATCTACATCAAATTTCCAAGTGAATTTACACTTCCGCAAATAGCAAAAAAAGAATTTATTTCTATAAATTCACTCGTTCCACTTGAAGCAAAAATTGATAGCACTACACTTGCTCTTGAAATTGCAAGTTCTATTGGAAGAAACAGAAATGTTACAATAAAAATTTATCCCTCTTTTGGTATCATAACACCAGAGAAAAAGGGCATCTATACTTTTAGCGTTTCAACTGATACAGAAGTTGACTTGGTAAGTGCCCAAGTTGAAATAAAAGAAAGGGATTTTGTGCGAACACTAATTCAAACAGACCCAATTGAACCTAACGGAATTAACGGTTTCTTCATCACTCCTATAACCGTAAGTCTTTTAGGCGAAACTAACACACAAGAGAAAGTAACCACATTTTACAAAGTAAACGATGGTAAATACCAGTTATATGAAAAGCCGTTTAATTTATCAGAAGGGGTCTATTATGTATCCTTTTATAGCAAAACAGATGCACTTACGGAGGATGTAAAAACTAAAATTTTCAAGATTGATCTAACTCCAGCTGTAATCTCCTTAGATTGCAATGACATTACCTATACTCCAGGATCGACTTTTGTAATTTCAGGCAAAATTTCTGAGGCATCTGAACAATCATTCCTATTCATAAACGGATTAATGGTAAATGTAAAGGATGACCTTTCATTTTCAAAAATTGTTCCATTAGAAATTGGCGAGAATAAATTTATCATTAAAGTAACTGATAAAGCTGGGAACAAAACAACTAAGGAAATAAAAATTATACTTGATACTACAATTCCTGTTTTGGATATTGAAACCCCAGTAAATTTTCAAGAATGGAAAAAAGAAGCAATCTTTGTAAAAGGTAGTGTGTCTCCTCAAAATTGTGATGTTTATGTAAATAATGAAAAAGTTCAAGTTAATGAGAATGGAGAATTTAATTTTGAATACATACCAAAAACTAATAATTCCTTACAACCTGTTAATATAGTGGCTATTTATCCATTTACAAAAACAAGTGTCGAAAAGAAACTAATCGTCTATTATACGCCATCTTCTACAAAAATTGTTTTGACAATTGGAAAAAAGGAAATCATAGTTAATAATAATTCTTACACCATGGATGTTGCGCCTTTTATTGATAAAAATAGCGGTAGAACTCTCGTGCCTATAAGATTTATTTCTGAATTTTTAGGATTTGATGTAAGTTGGGACGAAAGAACAAAAACTGTAATTATAAAAAACTCCTCTAAAACAATTTTACTTACCATAGGCAAGAAAACAGCATTAATTAATGGAGTTGAATACGAGATTGAAACCTCACCGTCAATTATTGATTCTAGAACTTTTGTTCCTCTGAGATTCATAAGTGAAGCGTTTGGTTATAAAGTAAATTGGGATGAAAAAACAAAATCAATTACGATTTTAAAATAGAATGTAAACTACTATGAAAAAGTTTTTTATACTAATCTTTGTTTTATTATTCATTTTACCATTTACAAAAGTAAACGCTAATACCAATGTAAAAATTGTATTCTTTTCTACCCCTGGATGTTCCGAGTGTGCACTTACCCGTAATTATCTTGAGAGTTTAAAAGAAGTCTATCCAAAAATAGAAATAATTGAATACTCAGTTGCAGAAAACAAGAATAAAGAACTTCTTTCTCAACTTGGTAAAAAATACGGACTTGAAGAAAATCAAATTAATGTAACCCCTGCAGTATTTATAGGCAAAAAAGCTTTTGTTCGTGAAGAGGCTTTTCACAATTTAGACAAAGTTATAGAAAATTTCAATCCAGAGGAAAACGCCTTTCTTGAAAAAGCACTCCAAGAAAATACAGAAAATTCACAACTTGTAGAGATGTTTAAGAAATTTGGGGTATTAACTGTAATTGGCGCTGGCTTAATAGACGGTTACAATCCATGTGCTATTACCGTTCTAATATTCTTCATATCACTTCTAGCCTTAAAAGGAAAGTCCAAAAAAGAAATGCTCTTAGTGGGAATCTCTTTTATACTTGGTATTGGAATCTCATATCTTATACTTGGTATTGGGCTTTTTCAAATAATTGCTAAGTGGAAATATTTTGACTTTATATCACGCTGGGTTTATCTTTGCACAGCTCTAATAACGTTTATACTTGTTGTTTTAACATTCTCAGACTACTTTAAAGCAAAAAATGGAAATACAAAAGATATGACTCTTCAACTCTCTTACGCAGAAAAAAAGTCAATCCATACGCTATTAAGAAAACGTATAACCACGATTGAGTTCTTATCTGCATTTCTTGTTGCTTTTCCTGTTTCAATTGTTGAATTCTCATGCACGGGGCAAACGTATCTACCAACAATCGTCTATATTTTTAGTATGGAAAACTCGAAAACAAAAGCACTTGTTTATCTTATCCTATATAACCTTATGTTCGTTATCCCTTTAGTAGTTATTACGCTTGTTGCTTATAAAGGTGCAACTTCAGAAAGAATTACTATTTGGTTTAGAAAAAATATTGCAACAATAAAGCTCTTTACTGGAATAATTTTTTTGCTACTTTTTACGTATCTACTCATTAAAACGCTTTCTCTTTTTGGGATAATAAACCCAATAATATAGTATTGACTTTTTTTATAACATATGCTATAATTGGCATATGATTAGATACGAAACTATATTAAAGGCCATTGCGGATGAAAAAAGATTTAAATTAATCTCTCTTATAATAAAAGAAAATAGTGAATTTTACGTATGTGAACTTACAGATGCATTAGGAGAGTCGCAGTATAACATATCCAAATATCTTAAAGAATTTAAGGTAGCAAATCTTGTTAAGATAAGGCGAGTAGGAAAAGGCATTCTTTATTCTCCTATTGAGCCTGAAGAAGATTTTTTAAAACTGCTTTTCAAAGCAATCCAATCCATTCCAGATGATTATATAAAAAAGGAACGAGAACTTCTCAAGTTGAGAGTTAACTTGAGAAAAGATAATAAATGTATTGCTAAAATTCAGAATCAAAATTGGAAAGAGGAAATTGAAAAAAATAAGACTAATTGAGTTTTCTAACTGTTTGGAAAAGAACTTTCTTTAATAAGACAACACTTTAAAGTTAACAAAAAAATAAGTCAACTAATAAAATTATGGAAAAATTAACTTAGGAGGTTAGCATGCAAGAAGAAAATGCAAAAGAAAAAAACGAAGTTACAGAAAACAAAAATTGGAACTTACTACCGTCTTGTGGCAAAGAAGCTTCCAACCTTGACATTATTTTTGCTTGCGATGGCGCTGCAAGTGTTGGACAAATTGGTAATGAAGTTGCAAAAAAGCTTACTAACATGGGGGTAGGTGCTCGTATGTGTTGCACGGCTGCAGTAGGAGCTGGATCTCCCACCCATGTAAACATAGGCAAAAATGCAAAGCGTGTCATTTTAATAAACGGTTGCTCAAACAAATGTGCCTCAAAAATTATGGAACAAAAAGGAATAAAAATTGACTACGAATACACGATAACAGAAATGAATGTTAAGAAAATTCCTACTCTTGATTTTGATGATAGCGATGTCAATAGAATTGCTAAACAAATTGCAGATGAAGTAGGATATAATAATAAGGCATAAATAAAGGACTTTGGGGGATATTGAAGAGACGTCCTCCTCAACTCCCCCAAACATAGTATATAAAAGTAAAGCATAATTTAAAGATAGGATTGTAAACTGCTGAGTAGTAGATTTTAAAAATTCAATATATTTACAATAGATCTTGAGGTATCTAAGTAAGATCACTTAATAAAAAGTTTTGTATTAATCAATTAAGATTTAAGATATCTTTAAAAGTTCATGATTAATTTAACAAGAATAAACTTTTTCTTAAAATTTTATCATTTAAAAAAGTGTAAAGATCCTAATAAAAGCACTTTCAGATGATGAAAATAAAATTTTAAAGAGTTAAAAGGAATTCACTATTCTAATGAATTACATGCAACAATAAATTGTATTGATTTTTTACAAAAAAAATATACAATATAAAGGTTAGGGAGGTATAAAAATGGTGAGGATTTTTGGGAGTACCCAACTGAAAAGAGGTCTTGCTCAAATGCTAAAAGGCGGGGTAATAATGGATGTTACCTCCGTTGAGCAAGCAAAAATCGCTGAAGCCGCTGGTGCAGTGGCTGTAATGGCATTAGAGAAAATCCCCGCAGATATAAGAGCACAAGGTGGGGTTGCAAGAATGGCAGACCCAGCACTTGTTAAGCAAATAATGAAAGCAGTTTCAATACCTGTTATGGCAAAAGTGAGAATTGGTCATTTCGTTGAGGCACAAATACTTGAAGCACTGGAAATTGACTTCATAGACGAAAGCGAGGTGCTCACACCAGCAGACGAAACACACCATATTGACAAATGGAACTTCAAGATCCCATTTGTATGTGGTGCAAGGAACTTAGGAGAGGCCTTAAGAAGAATCTCAGAAGGAGCCTCAATGATAAGAACTAAAGGTGAGCCAGGAACAGGAAATATTGTTGAAGCAGTTAGACATATGAGATTAGTAATGGATGAAATTAGAAAAATTCAAAATATGAGCGAAGAAGAACTTTACGTAGAAGCAAAAGAAATAGGTGCCCCAATTGAACTTGTTAGGGAAGTAAAACAACTTGGAAGATTACCTGTAGTTAACTTTGCTGCAGGTGGAATTGCAACTCCTGCTGATGCAGCCCTTATGATGCAGTTAGGTGCTGATGGTGTATTTGTTGGTTCTGGAATATTTAAATCATCCAATCCAAGAAAAAGAGCCGAAGCGATTGTAGCAGCAACAACGTATTTTGATGATCCAAAAATTCTTGTAAAAGTTTCAGAAGATCTTGGAGAAGAAATGAAAGGTTTAGACATTAGAGATCTTTCGGAAAAAGATTTAATGCAGGTAAGGAGTGAATAACATGAAAATAGGAGTTTTAGCTTTACAAGGAGCAGTATCAGAACATATAAGTATGCTTAAAACCCTTGGGGTTGATGCAATTCCTGTAAAAAGTAAAAAAGATTTTGATAACATTGACGGCTTGATTATACCTGGTGGCGAAAGCACCACTATGGGAAGGATTATAACAAAGTTTAGTCTTGATGAAGTTTTAAAGGAAAAAATTGAAAATGGACTTCCCGTATATGGAACATGTGCTGGGATGATACTTTTAGCTAAAAGAATTGAAAATTACGAGCAGCCTTCATTAGATGTTTTAGATATAACAGTTGTAAGAAATGCCTTCGGAAGACAAACAGATAGTATGGAGATCGACTTAGAGGTAAAAGATTTAGACACTCCTTTCCATGCAATCTTTATAAGAGCCCCTGTTGCAAAAGATCTTGGAAAGGATGTGATTTCTCTTGCAGAAGTTGAAGAAGGTGCAGTGTTTGTTAGGCAAAATAATATTTTTGCATCGGCCTTTCATCCAGAGTTAGGAAAAGATCCAAGAATACACAAAATGTTTATAGAATACATTAACAAATCTAAAATTTAGGAGGTAACAATGTCAGGACATTCTAAATGGCATAATATTCAGGCAAGAAAAAGTGTTCAAGATGCTAAGAGAGGTAGATTATTCACAAAATTAACCAAGGAAATCATTATTGCAGCAAGAGCTGGTGGGGGAAACCCTGATACCAATGCAAGATTGAGAAATGCAATTGAAAAGGCAAAAAGCCTTGGTATGCCGATGGACAACATCAAAAAGGCGATCATGAGAGGAACTGGAGAACTTCCTGGTGTTTCATACGAAGAATATACCTACGAAGCATACGGGCCAGGGGGGACTGCCTTTATAATTAAAATTTCAACAGACAATAAAAACAGAACAATTGCAGAACTAAGAAAAATCTTCTCTAACTACGGTGGAGGACTTGCAGAAAATGGCGCTGTATCATGGAACTTTGAAACAAAAGGGCAAATAGAATTGGAAGATGCCCAAGGTTTAAGTTTTGATGATCTTTTTATGGTCATAGCTGACGTAGGAGCAGAAGACCTTAAAGAAGAAGATGGTGCCTTTACCATTTATACAGCAGCACAGGAACTTGACAAAGTGCAAACTGCGCTTGAAGAAAAAGGGTTCAAGATAAAAGAAGCAGGACTTGTTATGGTCCCAAAAACTCTTGTAAAAGTAACCGGAGACGATGCAATAAGAGTAGTCAAATTATCAGATGAGCTCGAAAACCACGACGACGTGCAAGACTACTTTACAAATTACGATATTGACGAAGAAGAACTTAAAGAAATAGCTGAAAAAATTGGCTCATAGAGATACTCCTTTTTCGGTCATTGGCATCGACCCAGGTATTGCAACAACAGGCTTTGCAATTCTTAAAAAAGATAAGGATAACATTACAGTATTAAAATACGGAACAATTGAGACTACTAAAGGTACTCATTTAGGTGAGCGCCTTAAGATTATTTACTTATCTATTAAAAATATTTTAGAGGAATACCCTATTGATTTTGTTGCAATAGAAAAAATATTTTTTAATACAAACCTAAAAACGGTTGTAAGTGTTAGTGAAGCAAGAGGAATTATTCTTTTAGCCGCAGAAGAATACGGTAAAAAAGTTTACGAGTATACACCGCTTGAAGCTAAGAAAAATATTTTAGGTAATGGTAGAGCAACCAAACAGGAGATACAAATATCCTTAAAACAAATCCTAAACTTAGAAAAGATTCCAAAACCTGATGATGCAGCAGATGCAATTGCAATTGCATTATGCCACATTTATTCTTATAATTATCTTGTAGAGGCAGAAGATGATTAGACTTCTTAAAGGCACAATAATGGAAAAAGGGGACAGTTCAATTATTTTGGAAGTAAACAATATTGGATTTGAAATATTTGTTAACGATGTAGATAAATACGTAATTGGAAAAACTTACACACTTTACATTTTCGAAGATATAAAAGAGAAAGAATTTAATCTTTTTGGGTTTGTAAGCAAAGAGGAATTTGATTTGTTTTCACTCATTGTTGAAAAAATTAAAGGTGTAGGAGTTAAAACTGCAATTAGCATTTTCCACTATATGAATATCGAAGAAATTAAAAAATCCATAAAAGAAAGTGACTATAAACCTTTTCTAAAAGTAAAAGGACTTGGAGAAAAAACAGCAAAAAGAATAGTTTTAGAGCTAAGTGGTGCCCTAAAAGATGAAAGTCCACTGGATGAAAAATTAAAAACAGTTTATGATTCGCTTGTATCTCTTGGTTTTGAAAAAGAAAAGATAAAAGATGTTCTTAAAATTATAGATGCAAATCGGTCTATAGAAGATATTACAAAAGAGGCAATTAAAAAGCTGACAAATGCATAAGAATATTAGACCAAAATCCTTAGAGGAATTTATAGGGCAAGATAAAATAATCAATAGTTTAAAAATAGCGATACAGGCATCGAAAACAAGGGACGACCATTTGGACCATATCCTCTTTTATGGACCACCTGGTTTAGGCAAAACTACACTTGCTAAAATTATTGCAGATGAGATTGGTGTATCTCTTAAATATACAACAGGACCATCAATTGAAAAAGTAGGTGACCTTGCTGGTATTCTTGTAAACATGACCCCAAATGATATACTCTTCATTGATGAGATTCATAGAATTCCAAAACCTGTAGAAGAAGTTTTATACTCTGCAATGGAAGATTTTAAATTACCAATTGTATCAGGATCAAAAAGAAGTGCCCATACAATCACAATTAACTTGCAACCTTTTACATTAATAGGGGCAACAACACGTTTTGGAATGCTTTCCCCACCATTAAGAGATCGATTTGGGATTATTTTCCATCTTGAACTTTATTCAGAGGAAGAAATTAAAAAAATAGTTTTAAGAGCATCTTCCATACTTGAAATTGATATAGATGAAGAAAGTGCCTATGAAATAGGTTTAAGAGCAAGAGGAACTCCAAGAATTGCAATACAACTTTTAAAAAGGGTAAGAGACTTTTCACTAACACAAGGTAACAAAAAAATTGATAAAGAAATAACACTCAAGGCGTTCGAAAGCCTTAATATAGATAAAAACGGCCTAAATGAAATAGATAGAAAGTATTTAAAAACTCTATTTAAAAATTTTAACAGTGGACCCGCAGGAATAGAAGCAATCGCAACTTCAATGGGAGAAGATAAAGGCACAATAGAAGAAATCGTGGAGCCATACCTTATAAAGATCAACTTCATTGTTCGAACACCAAAAGGGAGAATGCTAACGCAATCCGCAAAAGAATACCTCAACATAAAAGAAAAAGATACACTATTTTAAAAAAGTAATTATAATTAATAATTAAAAAGGGGTATATATGCAAATAGAAAAAGATGTTTTTGCGTATGTTCTTGCAGGTGGAAAAGGGGAAAGGCTTTATCCTCTTACAAAGAAAAGAGCAAAACCTGCTGTGCCTTTTGGTGGAAAATTCAGAATAATTGATTTTGTTCTAAGTAATTGCGTAAACTCAGGAATTAAAAGAATTGCTGTCGCAACACAATACAAAGCCTGGTCATTGAGAAGACACATTGCCCTCGGGTGGAATTTTCTTAACGTCCGTTTTAATGAGTACATAGTTGATGTCCCTCCCCAACAAATTGCAGGAGAAAAATGGTATTTGGGAACGGGAGATGCGGTTTTTCAAAATCTTTACTTTATTGAGCAAGAAAAACCAAAAATTGTTTTAGTGCTTTCTTCAGACCATATATACAAAATGGATTATAGAGATCTCATTAAAACACACATTGAAAACAATGCGGATATAACGCTCTCAGCCTTGGTGATAGACAAAGAACTATCAAGTAGCTTTGGGATAATTGAAGCAAATTCAAACGGAAAAATAACCAACTTTAAAGAAAAACCAAAAGATCCACCAGTGCTAAAGGACAACCCTAACAAATGCCTTGCCTCAATGGGCATTTATGTTTTTAAACCAGAAGTTCTTGTAGAACTACTCATACACGATGCAGAAGTTAAAACATCTTCACATGATTTTGGGAAAGACATAATTCCATATGCAATACATCATGGTTACAACGTATACGCGCACAAATTTATTAACAAAGATGGTAGTTTTGGTTATTGGCAAGATGTTGGAACTATAAATGCTTTTTATCTTGCAAATATGGATATCCTTTCGGCGAATCCTAAAATTGATTTGTTTGATAGAAGCTGGCCAATTTACACTAATTCTAGACAATTTCCTCCTTGTAAAATCACAGAAGCGTATGAGAATGGAGAACTTATTGAAAGTAAAGTCGAGAATTCAATAATAGGTGAAGGTTCAATTATAAGTGGTGCTCAGGTAAAAAACTCCGTATTGTTCTATAATGTAAAAGTAAAAGCAGGAAGCGAAATAGAAGATTCTATTATTTTCCCAGGAGTTCGAATTGGCAAGAATGTAAAGATTAAAAAAGCAATAATCGACAAAAATGTAAATATTCCTGACAATATAAAAATTGGCTATAATCCTGACTTTGATAAAAAATACTTCTACGTTACACAAACAAATATTGTCGTTATCGAAAGGGATTTTACTTTTTCCAAAAAATTTTATGGAGAGGAGAGTAATGTATGAAAAAAACTGAAAACTTAAATAAACTAACAAGAAAAGAACTTTTAAATCTTGCAAAAGTTTTAGGTATTAAGAAAAGAACTAATATGAAAAAAGAGGAATTAATTAAAGCTATTAAAAATACAAGAAAAGCAATTGAAGAAATTAAAAAATTAGAAGACGAACTTAAAAAGAAAGTTAAAAAAACAAATGAAGAGCATATCATTGCTCTTGCAAAAGAACCGGAATACGTATTTGTAAACTGGGAAACAGAAAAAGTTGGCGAAGGAGTAATTAGAGTTTTAGAAAATGATATTGAAAAATTTTCTATTCCCGTTAATTTAAAAGAGGGGAAAAGCTACTTTAAGGTAGAAGAAGACAAAGAAGTGAAGGTAGAATTAGGAATAATAGATAAAAAAGGAAAATTTGAAAAGTTATTAGACTCAAACAAAGTATTAGTTCCAACTTCTAAACAAACTTTTGGAACATCCACTTTTAAAAACTTGGCTTCTCTTAAAAAGGCAAGAGAAGGAAAAATTAAGCAAGAAGAGATGAACAAATATATAGAACAAGAAGAAAAAACAAGAAAAGAGTTAAAATACCTAAGGTTCGGGAAGGAAGAGAAATGAAAGGCTATCTTGCGATAGTTTTGCATACACACTTACCTTTTGTAAAACATCCAGAAGAAGAATTTTTTATGGAGGAAAACTGGCTTTACGAAGCTATCGTTGAAAGCTACCTTCCTTTGCTTTATAACTTCTATAAATTAAGAGACGAAGGAGTTAATTTTCATCTTACGATGTCTCTAACGCCTCCTCTTACAAATATGCTCCTTGACAAACTATTAATGCTTAGATTTGAAAGATTTGTAAACTTAAGAATTAATCTAATTAAAGACCTTTTGAAGGAAAAAAACGGAAAAGAAAAAGAAAACTTACTTTTTTATAAGGATAGATTTGAAATCCTATACAATTTCTATAAGAACACTCTTAAAGGAAATGTCCTAAATGGCTTTAAGGAACTACAAGACCAAGGATTTTTAGAAATTATTACCTGCACTGCAACTCATGAGATTCTTCCCCTTGAAGTGCACGATAAAATCAAAGAAGTGCAAGTAGAAGTTGGTATTTTAAACTACAAAAACATATTTGGGAAAAACCCAAAAGGTATTTGGCTTGGTGAATGTGCATATGCCCCACCTGTAGATGAAATTCTTGCAAAATATGGAATAGAATACACCATTCTTGATGCGCATGGACTAATTTTTGCAAAACCAAAGGCATTCTATGGGATATCAGCACCAATTGTAAGCAAATCAACTGTTGCATTTTTTGGAAGAGACCCCGAGGCATCAAAACAAGTTTGGAGTGCGCAGGAAGGATACCCAGGAGATTTTAACTACAGAGAATTTTACAAAGATATAGTCTATGATATAAATGAAAAATTAGTGAAAAAATACATACACCCTGATTTATTGAGATTTGATTCAGGAATAAAAATTCATAAAATCACGGGAAAAGTCAGACTTCATGAAAAAGAATTATACGATAGAAAAAAAGCAATGGAAATGGTTGAGATCCATGCAGGAAACTACATGTTTAACAGAGAAAAACAAATTGAATATCTTTCTAGCATTATGGACAGAAAACCTATTATCGTTGCACCGTTTGATACCGAGCTTTTCGGTCATTGGTGGTTTGAAGGTCCAGAGTTTTTAAGTGAACTCTTTAGAAAAATTGATAAATACTCATCTGTAATAAAAACAACAACACTGTCAAAATATCTTGAGGAATATGATACCTACCAAGTTGCTGAACCAGCCATATCTTCTTGGGGAGATGGAGGATATTTCAAGGTTTGGTTGAATGACAATAACGATTGGATATACTCAAATCTGTACATAATCGGAAAAAAGATGATTGAGATTGCAAATAAAATTGACAAACCTAAAAATGATCTACAAAGAAGGGCTTTAAATATGCTTGCAAGAGAACTACTTCTTGCGGAAAGTTCAGATTGGGCGTTTCTTATTACAGTTGGGACTGCAATAAACTACGCAACTGAAAGAGAAAATTTTCATATTAACGCATTTAACAAACTTTACAATGAAATTGTTAATGACAACATAGACGAACAATTTTTAACATTCCTTGAAAATAGAGACAGTATTTTTAATTTCTTAGATTATACAATTTTTAGATAGGGGGTTTACAGAATAACATGCTTACAAGAGAGGAAAGTTTTAAATTGCTTAAAGAGCACGTACACGATGAGAATCTCATAAAACACATGCTTGCAACTGAAGCTATTATGAGAGCCTTGGCAAAAAAGTTTAACGAAGATGAAGATAAATGGGGCATTGCTGGATTATTGCACGACATTGATTACGAGCAAACAAAGGATAACCCAGAATTACATAGTAAAATTGGAGCAGAAACCCTTAAGAATCTTGGTTTTGAGGAAGATATAGTCCACGCTGTGCTTGCACACAATGAAAGACATGGAGTTGAAAGAATTAGTCTCCTTGATAAAGCCTTATGGGTAAGCGATCCTATTACAGGTTTTATCATAGCAGTAGCATTAGTTCGCCCAGACAAAAAATTGGCCTCAGTTGAATTAAGCTCAATGAAGAAAAAATTCAAAGAGAAAAGTTTTGCAGCTGGTGCAGATAGAGAGCAGATAAAAGCATGTGAAAATGAATTAGGGATCTCGCTAGATGAATTCTTCATACTTTCTCTTGAAGCTTTAAAAGGCATAAGCGTAGATTTGGGGTTATGAAGCTTAAAGAATTATATTCTATATTGAATGAAATAGCGCCGTTTTTCCTCCAGGAGGAATACGACAATTCTGGTTTACAGTTTGGAGACTGGGATTCTGAGATAACGAAGATACTTTTGGCAACCGATCTAACACAAGACACAGTTTTAGAAGCAAAAGAAAATCTTGCTAATACAATGATTACCCATCACCCCGTCATGTTTAAACCAATAAAATCAATTGAAAAAAAGAAAAACCCAGCTTTATTTGAGGCTATTACCAACAGTATAAACATTATTAGTTTTCACACAAATTTTGATTTGGCAGAAGAAGGTCTCAACGACTATTTTTTAAAAATTCTTGGTCTTAAAAAAATTAAACCCATCATTGAAAGTAAGGAAAACGTTTATAAAATCGTTACCTTTGTGCCTGAAGAATACGTAGAAAATGTTAGAAACGCTTTATTTGAGGCAAATTGCGGGCACATAGGAAAATACGACAGGTGTTCCTTTGTTAGTAAGGGATTAGGCACTTTTCGACCACTTGAAGGCACCAATCCATTTATAGGAACCCAAAACAAAGAAGAACATGTAAATGAATTTAAGGTAGAGGTTGTCGTAAGAGAAAGAGACCTAAATAAGGCACTTACTGAATTAAAAAATGCCCATCCATACGAAGAGCCTGCGATAGATGTATTCAAAACTATTTTTCATAAGAACTACGGGATTGGAGCAATTTCAATTATAGATCGACCAATTCATTTAAAAGAATTTATAGAAACGTTTAAACGCCTTACATACACAAAATACGTAAGAGTAATAGGAGATATAAATAAAGAAATTAATAAGATTGCAGTATGCACAGGTGGATGTAGTTCTCTTATAGATTCAATCCCAGAAGATGTTGACTTATTTATAACAGGAGATATTAATTACCATACTGCTATTAATATTTTAGAAAAAGGCATTACAACTTTAGATGTAGAGCACTTTGAAACTGAAAAATTCTTTAAAGAGGCATTAAAAGAAAAACTCGACCAATGCAATTTAACAATTGATGTTATACTATCCAAAAAAGAAAAATCTCCTTTTTTACTATTTTAAACTTATAAAGGCCCAAGATAACTGGGCCTCTATAAGTTAATCTTTAAAAAACAACTACTTTAACTCGATCTTTGCTCCTGCTTCTTCGAACTTCTTCTTTAATTCTTCTGCATCTTTCTTTGGAAGAGCTTCTTTAATCTTCTGTGGCTCTTTTTCTGCTGCTTCAACTAGATCCTTTGACTCTTTAAGCCCTAATCCAAGATTCTCTCTTACAATTTTAATAACATTGATCTTCTTTTGGGCGTCAAAACCAACAAGAACTACATCAAATTCTGTCTTTTCTTCTTGTGCTGCTTGTGGAGCTGCCCCACCCATTGGCATTGCTGCCATTGGAACTGCTGCTGTTACACCAAACTTCTCTTCGAGAGCTTTTACTAACTCTGAAAGCTCTAATACACTCATTTTTTCAATTGCTTCAATAATTTCTTCTTTAGTCATGGTAAACCTCCTAAAATAATTTATGCTGCTAAACTTTCTTTTTTATCTTTAATTTGGTTTAAAACAGTAACCAAATCTCTCTCTGGTTTTGAAAGCACTGTTACAAGTCTTTGAATTGGTGAATTTATAAGATAGAGTAATTTTCCAACAATAACAGGTTTTGGTGGAAGTTTTGAAAGCTCAACAAGTTCTTTACCTGCAAGATACTTACCTTCAACAAAACCTCCTTTTAATTCAAAAAGTGGAGTCTCATCTGCCGCTTTTGCTTCTACAAATTTCTTTGCAAGTTCAGTTGAATCAATAGAAGAAATAACAAGAGCGACATTACCCTTGAAGACATTGTCGCCAACAGAAATACCCAATTCTTTGCATGCAAGCTTTAAAAGATTGTTTTTAACAACTCTATAGTAAATATAGGCTTCACCACTTTTAAAGCTCTTTCTTAGAGAAGCAATTTCATTTGCCTTAATACTTTTAAAATCAACAAACATTACGGTAGCGCTATTAATTTTTGCAAGCTGCTCTTTAATTTCATCAAGGATCTTTCTTTTTTCCTCGCGCTTCATAAAGCCTCCTTCAAATTAAAAACCCGGTTGATTGCCAACCGGGGTAAAGAGGTAACATGCAACTTTCTTTTTAACCTCGGTTGGCAAATTTAAGGGATTAAATCCCACCAACTGTCTTTGGTTTATTTATTAAAAATAACTAAGCCTTCAAAAGCTCGTTTACATTCACCTTAATTGCAGGTGACATTGTAAGTGAAAGGTAAACCTTCTTAATAAACTGGCCACGAACTGAAGCAGGTCTAGATTTAACAACTGCGGAATTAAAAGCTAACAAATTTTCTTTCAATTGGTCAGGAGTAAAAGACGATTTTCCAATCACCGAATGTAATACTCCTGTTTTATCAACCCTAAATTCAATTTTACCGGCCTTAAACTCTTTTACAGCATTGTAGATATCCATCGTTACAGTGCCAGATTTTGGACTTGGCATAAGTTTCCTTGGACCTAATATTTTAGCAATTCTTCCGAGTGGTCTCATCATATCGGGGGTAGCAAGTGCAACATCAAAATCCAAAAAACCTTCTTTTTCAATTTTCTGGATTAGATCTTCCCCACCTACATAATCAGCATTAGCATCTTTAGCCTCTTGAGCCTTATCGGCTGTTGCAAAAACAAGCACTCTTACACTTTTACCAGTGCCATGAGGAAGGGTAATAACTCCTCTAATGTTCTGATCAGCTTGTTTAGGATCAACATTCAATGCATAGGTAACTTCAACAGTTTCATCGAATTTTGCACTTTTTAAATTTACCACAGTATTAATTGCTTCATCAATGGAATAAGCCTTTGCTTTGTCAACTTTCTTCAATAACTCTAAATACCTTTTTCCTCTTTTCACGTAAACCTCCTTGTGGTTAACGACCTAAGTCTCCCACAAACCTTCCTATCCTTCAATTACGGTAACACCCATATTTTTTGCAGTGCCTTCTATTATTCGTGCTGCTGCATTGAGATCTGTGGTGTTAAGGTCTTTAAGTTTTAATTTTGCAATTTCCAATAATTGCGACCTTTTTATAGTGCCAACTTTCTTCTTATTAGGTTCTGACGAACCTTTCTCAATCTTAATAGCCTTTTTGATTAAAAAGGAAGCAGGTGGAGTTTTAAGGACAAAATCGAAACTTTTGTCCTCATACACATTTATTATAACAGGAATAACATTGCCCTCCATTGACTGCGTTGCTGCATTAAACCTTTTACAAAAATCCATTATGTTTATTCCCTTAGGACCTAATGCAGTGCCTACAGGAGGTGCTGGTGTTGCCTTACCTGCTTCAAGCTGAAGTTTTGCAATACCTATTAACTTTTTTTTCTTTGCCATACAAACTCACCTCATACTTTCTGAATATGTTCGCTTTGCAATTCGACAGGCATTTCTCTTCCAAACATTTTTAAAACAACTCTTGCAATGCCTTTGGATTCATCAATTGATTCAACAACACCTTCCATATCTTTGAAAGGTCCTACTAAAATCTTTACTCTATCATTTACGTCAAAATGGAGTTTTTCCTTTGCTCTTTCTTCAGTTACCCTTTCTTTTACAATTTTTTCAATTTCTTCTTCAGAAATAGGAGTAGGCTTACCTGTAGGACCTACAAAACCCAAAACGCCAGGTGTATTTCTTACAACATACCAAGATTCATCTGTTAAAATCATCTTTACAAATATATAACCAGGAAAAACTTTAACAGGTTTAATTTTTCTTTTGCCCCTCTTATCGATAAAGCTATAGTAATCAGAAGGCAGAAGAATTTCTAAAATTTTATCCTCTAAACCATATCCACGAATACGGTTTTTCAGTTCCTCAATAACCTTCTGCTCTTTTCCAGAGTAAGTATGCACAAGATACCAATGAGGAACTTTAACATTTTCATCCATATTATTTCAAAATTAACCTCAAAAGTTGTGCAAAACCAAAATCCCACATTCCGATATATGCTGTCCAGAAAACAAGAAAACCAATTACAACGATAGAATCCTGTAGAAGTTCTTTTCTAGTAGGCCATTTAACCTTATGCCTTAATTCAACCCATACACCCTTTAAAAAATCTTTAAAAGAGGTTTTTGGAAGTTTTATTGTTGTCGGTGTAGTTGTTTTAACTGTTTTAACGTTTGCCTTGTCTTTCATTTCTACTGGCAGGCCCGGAGGGAATCGAACCCCCAACCTACGGTTTTGGAGACCGTTGCTCTACCAATTGAGCTACGAGCCTATGCCTTTACCTCCTTATGTAAAGTATGTTTTTTACAAAACTTACAATACTTTTTCAATTGTAATTTTTCCTTGTTTTCTTTCTTATTTATTGTAGTTGCGTAATTCCTTCTTTTACATTCTGTGCACTCAAGTAAGATAATATCTCTCATTGTTATCAAAACCCTCTCTATTCAATAACCTTTGTAATAACTCCAGCACCTACTGTTCTTCCACCTTCACGGATAGCAAATCTCTGGGTTTCTTCAAGAGCAACTGGGTATATGAGTTCAACTGTCATGTCTACGTTATCACCTGGCATTGCCATCTGGACTCCTTCTGGAA
>JAINCR010000091.1 GCA_036574215.1 Caldisericaceae bacterium | reverse complement strand
TAAGTTGTAAAAAGCAATAAAGATTTAATTAAAACTGTTTTAAGATTTATAAAAAACCGATATTAAAAAAGCCCCCTTCTGGGGGCTTTAAAAATATGTAATGTATTAAACTAAGAAACGCTTACAGTAATTTGACCACCAGGTGTCATTGTAAAGGTGTAGGTTTTTGCTCCAATTGTAGTTTGAACTTTAAGTGTATAGACTCCACCATCTGAACCGTAGGCAATACTAGCTGCACCACCAGCCTTTGTTTCAAGTGCTGTTAAAGCTTCGGGTTTAATGTACTGGATTCCACCAGATTCTCCTGTAATAGTGGTAGCAGAAGAAACATTTATATAGCCCGAACCAGTACCAGTGCCAGTTAACTCAACTTTTAAATATGTCCAACCAGCAGCATCAGGAGCATCAGCAGTAGCATGAACAGGATACTTAGTCCAATCAGTGTTAAATGCCTCTAATGCTGTTGCAATAGCTTTCATGTCAGATTCAATTGCAGAAACTTTTGCCCTTTCTGTCATTCTCAAATAGTTTGGTATTGCAATTGCAGCAAGAATGATGATGATTGCAATTACAATCATTAACTCAATCAATGTAAAACCTTTCTTCATTTTTTACCTCCTATGAATGTTTTTATATGTTTTTTACTCTTACTAACTATCTCTTTTCGCATAAGCTTTTTCCCATTAACCACCCCCCTCTAAAAATATTTGATAATTACCTTACTCATACTAAATTATACAACATTTTTTTAAAATGCAATACCAATTTTTAATTTTTAAAAAAATTTTATTAAAAACAAAAAACGACAAGATTCTTCCTCGCTCACTTCGTTCGCTCGTCAGAATGACTTCTACCTTGTCATCCTGAGCCCCTTTTTCCTTGTCATCCTGAGCCCCTTTTTCCTTGTCATTCTGCGCTATTTTTTCCTTGTCATCCTGAGCCCCTTTTTCCGTGTCATTCTGCGCTATTTTTTCCTTGTCATCCTGAGCGGTAGCGAAGGATCTCATTCTTTATATTATCTTTTCATATAGATCTTCCCATGTTGGATTAAAAGAATTGATGAGTTCTTTCTTTTTGTTTCTTGTCCAACCTTTAATTTGTTTTTCTCGTGTTATAGCGTTATATGGGTCTTCAAAAATTTCATAATAGACTAATTTAC
>JAINCR010000090.1 GCA_036574215.1 Caldisericaceae bacterium | reverse complement strand
AGAAAAATGGTGGTATTACATGGGCAAAAACTTATGGTCGCAAAAGTGATTACTATGCTTACTCTATCCAAAAAACTCTTGATTCTGGTTATATAGTTTGTGGAAAAACTTCTTCATTTGGTGCAGGTGGTGATGATATCTTTGTTTTAAAACTCAATTCAAATGGTAACGTGTTATGGGCTAAAACCTACGGTAAAGTAGGTGATGAAGCTTCCTATTCAATAGAACAGACAGCTGATTCTGGTTATATT
This sequence comes from Caldisericaceae bacterium, assembly GCA_036574215.1. Taxonomy (NCBI): domain Bacteria; kingdom Pseudomonadati; phylum Caldisericota; class Caldisericia; order Caldisericales; family Caldisericaceae; species Caldisericaceae bacterium. The sequence goes on along the minus strand of JAINCR010000090.1, from coordinate 27,405 downwards.
ATTGCAGGACAAACCTCCTCGTTTGGTGCAGGTGGTTGGGATATTCTTATCTTAAAACTCGATCAAAATGGGAATATTTCATGGGCAAAAACTTATGGCGGCAAAAGTGATGACTATGCAAGCTCTATCCAAAAAACTCTTGATTCTGGTTATATTGTTTCAGGTGTGACCTCCTCATATGGTGCAGGTGGTTTAGATTACCTTGTCTTAAAACTCGATTCAAACGGTAGTGTATCATGGGCAAAAACCTATGGGGGAGATAACATCGATTGGAGTTATTCACTACAAAGAGTAGTCGATGGAGGATATATTGTTATAGGAAAAAGTTCTTTTAACTGTGTGTGCGGCAAGGATATACTTGCTTTAAAAATCGATTTTAATGGTAATATACTTTGGGCAAAAACTTTTGGTTCCGAGTATGATGAGTCTGCAAACTCTATTCAACAGATAGCTGATTCTGGTTACATTATTGCAGGGCAAACCTCATCGTTTGGTGCAGGTGGTGATGATGTCCTTATTTTAAAACTTGACTCAAGCGGGAATATTTCATGGGCAAAAACTTTTGGCTCCGAGGGAAACGAATCTCTAAACTCTATCCAGCAAACAACTGATTCTGGTTATATAGCATGTGGACAAACCTCCTCATTTGGAGTAGGTGGTTGGGACATACTTCTTTTAAAACTCGATCAAAATGGGAATATTTCGTGTAGTAATAGTAACTACCTTAAGGATGTAAAATCCAAATTAGATGCAGAATCAGTTTCACCCTTTACTTCAAATGTTAATATAAATGCAATCTCTCAGGGTGTAAAGGTTTCAAGCATAAACATTACTACTTCTTCAACAAACCTTAATTCTAAAATAGTTTGCGGGAGTATTATCATTGTTCTCAAAATTGGCGATCTAAATTTTACTGTAAATGGCGTTAAAAATACCTTAGATTCTCCACCCGTAATAAAAAACGGTAGAACTCTTTTACCTATTAGAGCCATTATAGAATCCCTTGGCGGGTCAGTTGGTTGGGATGCAACTGAAAAGAAAGTTGCAGTTTCTCTTGGCTCAAAAACTATTGAACTTTGGATTGGTAAATCCACTGCAAAGGTGAACGGAGTTAATAAACCCATTGATAAGGATAACTCTAAAGTTGTTCCTGAAATCATCAATGGAAGAACAATGCTTCCATTGAGGTTTGTTGCAGAATCACTTGGGTGTGATGTGCAGTGGGATGCTAATACAAAAACAATAACCATAAAATATATTAACTAAGACAATATATTTGTTTTACCATCACCATTTTGATATAATACTCTTGGGTGATATTTATGAAAAAGCTAGTAGTCTTTATTGTTTTATTTACTTTGCTTATATCTTTTTCTAACGGATGCTCTAAAATAGATGAAAGATTTACAGTTGGTGTTTCTATTTATCCTTTTTATGATGCGGTAAAGTCAATTGGTGGAGATTATGTAAATGTTATTTTGATTGTGCCTGTTGGAAGTTCTCCTCATACTTTTACTTTAACTCCAAAACTTGTGGAGAGTCTATCGAAAGCAAAAGTTATTTTTGTAAACGGTTCTGGCCTTGAAAGTTTTATTTCATCGCTTGCAAATTCACTCAATACAAAAGTTGTGAGTCTCTCGGATGGTTTAAAAGAGATCATAGCAAATCACGGGGGTAATCCACATGTTTGGCTTAGTCCTGAATACTTTGTAAAGCAGTGCGAAGTCATTAAAAACACACTTACCGATTTGGACCCTTCTCACAAAGATATATACGAAAAGAATTTTGAAACTTATACAAACTCCATTTTGGAGAACGCAAGAGTCTTAAAAGAAAAATTATCTACACTTAAAAATAGAAATATTATCACTTTTCATGCTGCTTTTCCATATTTTGCAGAATATTTTGGTTTAAATATCCTTAAAACAATAAAAAAAGACCCGAATAATCTACCGAGCCCAAAAGATATTGCTGAAGTTGAAAACCTAATTAAGCAATACAATATTAAAGTAGTATTTAAAGAGCCACAACAATCTTCTGAAATTTACAATGCAATCGTTGAGGATACAGGTGTTAAAGTTCTTTCCCTTAATCCTTTAGGCGGAAGTGATAAAACAAAAACCTACATAGATTTGATGAAATACAACGTAAATACAATTTACGAAGCATTAAATGAATAATAACGAAATTTTAACTTTTTTAATCAAGGCGGATTAGTCCGCCTTATCTTTGTAATGTATGAATAATAATGAAATTTTAACAGTAAAAAACTTAAATGTGTTTTTAGGGAACAGCCAAATTCTCCACGATATAAACTTCTTTATTAAAGCTGGGGAACTCTCCGTTATTATTGGACCAAACGGCGCAGGTAAAACAACACTTCTTAAAGCAATACTCGGACTTATTCCTTATAAAGGTGAAATAACAATATTCGGAAAGGATTTAAGCAAGCTTACTAAAAACGAAAGAGACAAAATTGCCTACGTGCCACAGTTTTTTGAAAGACCTTATTCGATACCCATTACTGTAAACGAGTTTTTAACCCTATCTTTACAAGATAATACTAACGCAAGTAAAAGAATTTTAGAATTTGCAAAGATTGGTGGTATTGAAAAGTTCCTTAATAAAAAGATATTTGGTCTTTCTGGTGGTGAAATGCAGAGGGTGTTAATTGTTCGAGCCTTATTGAGTAAGCCAAGCCTCCTTCTCTTTGATGAGCCTTTTTCGGGAGTTGATAAGGTGGGAGAAAAGGCATTTTCTGATTTTATTCTCTCTCTTAAAAAAAACTATAATGTCACAGCAATTATGGTTTCACACGATGTCTATAACGTAACAAAGATTGTTGATAAGGTAATATGTATAAACAAAAGGCTTGTGTGTTTTGGAGCACCTGAAGAAATTCTTTTGGAAGAACATTTTGAAGAAATTTTTGGTAAAACTTTTGTTTCTCATAAACACAAAATTTGTAAGGAAGGAGGTCCGTGTAAATTCTACGAGGATGATGAATCCAGTGTTGGTTAGGACTTTCATTGCAGGTATTAGTGTAAGTTTTCTCTGTTCAGTTGTAGGGGTTTTTGTTGTTGTAAGAAAAATGGCTTTTTTTGTCCATGCTGTTTCTCATTCTGCCCTTACTGGAGTTGCCATTGGTTATCTTTTGGGCACATCTCCCTTTTTATCCTCTATTGGTTTTGGAATAATCGCAGGCGTAAGTGTGAGTTATCTAATTGGAAAATCAAAACTCTTTGTTGATACCGTTATAGGTATTCTTCTTCCTTTTACTATGAGTATTGGCCTTATCTTACTTTCATTTGTAAGAGGTTATAAACCAGATGTGATGAGTTATCTTTTTGGAGACATTCTCTCCACAGGAAAAAGAGACTTGCTTCTATTAATTGTAATTTCTATTTTTGTAATTTCACTCATTGCTCTATTTTTAAAAACGTTTATACTCGTTGCCCTTGATAGGGATTTTGCAAAGATTAAAGGTTACAAAGTAGAAATACTTGACTATCTTTTTATGTTTTTGGTCTCTCTTGTAGTATTGCTTGCAACAAAAGTTGTGGGTATTATTCTTGTATCTGCTCTCGTTGTAATTCCTGCTGCAACTGCAATGAATGTTTCTGAAAGTCTTAAGGGAACGTTTTGGTTGTCTATTCTTTTTGGGATTTTCGGAACTGCGCTTGGTATATTTATATCCTATATGTTTAATTTACCAACAGGTCCTGTTATTGTTAGTGTTATATCTATTTTATTTTTACTGAGTTTTCTATTTAAAAGAAATTAAAATTTAATATTATAAACTCGCCAAGTAAAACTTAATTCACCCATTCTCATAAGAGGATTTGACATATTGAGGTTTGAGTCTGCAATTTGAGAAGCACTTGCGTATGTCATACCTAATCTTATACCATTATCAAAAGTGCGTTTATATAATAGTGCATCTAACCCCGACCTTTTTTTCAGAACGCCAAGGATAAATATTCTTGCGCTTTCAAATTGTTTTTTATTCACTCTCCTTTTTATTTCTCTAAATATGATTAAATCTCTATACGTGTCTTTTATAGAAAAAGCGTTCTTTGTTGGCTTATAACTTTTAAAAATACTCCTATCTAATTCAAAAATTACTTCATTTATGTTAGGAATAGTAACAGACATGCCAATTGGCTTTGAATCTTCTTCTACAATATAGATTAAATCTTCAATTGCAACTTGCTTTAATGATGAAGCAATGTAGTTAAATTCTTCTTCTGTAAATTTTTCAAACTGTGGGTGTTCTATTGAATCCCAAGCAATATTATAGATTGCCCTTATTTTATCAATTTCATTTTTATAATCCTTAAGACTTGCATTTCTTATTACAATTCCATTTTGTTTCAATTTCATTTCTATTTTTGAGCCGTTTTCAAAAACGTTTGTTATCCTTTCTACATACTTATAGGCTTTTTCTTGGGAGATAAAGAAAGAGAACCAATCATTTTCTTTTTCACCGAAAGCATCAAATATTTCTTTGTAGTAGGGTGGGTTGTAAGGTTCCATTGGCATTGGTTTTTTATCAAAACCATCAATGAGTAATCCTGCTTCTCCTGAAGCATTAAATCTCATAGGCCCAATAATCTTTGAACAGCCTTCATTTTTCAAGTCATTTATTGCTCTTTCAAGGAGTTCGTATCCAACATCTTTTGTTTCTGCTTCAAAAAGACCTATAATGCCAATTTTCCCTTTAAATTTCTTTTCTATGTAATTTCTATCTATTAATGCAGCAATTCTACCTAAAGGTTGTCCATCTTTTTCGTATACATAATATTGTAGGTAATCTAAATGCATGAAGAATGGGTTGTATCCTGGGAGAATCTTTTTTAATTTAATTCTATCGGGGTTTAGATCTTGAAGTTCTTGAAGAATTAAAGGAAAAACTTTATTTGATTCTTTACTGCTATACCAAGAGATAAAAAAGGGGACAGAGACAAACTCTTTTAAATCTTTGATGGTGATATTAAAATTGGACTTTCTTTCTTCTGAATGTGGCTCTTCAATTAGTTTTCTAATCATCTTTAACCCACCTTTCATTATCTACTATATTTAGCATTATACTCAAAACACAAAAGTAGGCAAAATATGGTATAATTGCATTGTATGGAACTTGATAAAAAGAGATTGGAAGTTTTAAAAGAAGTTGTCAAAGAATATATTGAGACAGGGGAGCCTGTTTCTTCCGAAAAGGTTGCAAAAGGGGTAAGTTTTCCTATTTCTTCCGCAACGGTGAGAAACTACATGGCAGAATTATCAGATTTGGGATATCTTACCCAACAGCATATTTCTTCTGGGAGAATCCCCACAAGTAAAGGTTTTAGATTCTACGTTGAGGAAGCCCTAAAAGAGAGGAAACATATTAAACCCTCTAATATTGAGATCCCCGAGATAGATACTTTTAGTAATTTAAGAGAAATGCTTGCACAAATTTCTGATCTTATTTCAAATTATACAAACGAAATTTCTCTTGTTGTTTCACCCTGTATTGAAGAAGATAAATTAAGATATATACATTTTTTCATAGCTTCTGAGTTTTTATACACAGTTATTGTTTCAACAATTCAAACAACCGAAGCAATTCCTCTTTTAAAAAGCAATCTTACAATGGAGCAGGTTATCTATTTGGAGAATTTTCTAAACGAAAAGTTAAAAAATTTAGCTATTTTGGAAGCTTCTAAAATAATTGTTGAGAAAAACTTTTTTAGTGATGAGTTAAATAGAGATTTAGTAGTAGTTGTATTCAAGTTTTATGGGAAATTAAAGGAAGAACAATATAAGAGAAAAACACAGGAAATTTTTATTAGGGGCATCTCAAATTTATTGACAACCCAAATTGAAATTGCAGAAGAGCGTTTGAAATTCCTATTTAATATGCTTGAAAGAAAAGAAACCATCAACAAAGTCCTTGTTGAGTTAGAGCAAGGCGAAAAGTTGCAGATTATCATTGGTGATGAAAATAAAATCCCAGAATTATGGGATTACAGTTTAATTACCGTTAAATACACCATAAAAGAACTTGAAGGCACTCTTGGACTTCTTGGTCCAATTCGTATGAATTATGTAAGGGGTATTTTGGTCCTTGAAGAAATTGCAAATAAATTAGAAAAGATGGCGGAAAAGCTATTAGGATGATATTCTCAATTTTTACCTTAGGTTGCAAAACAAATCAATATGAATCAGAACTAATGCGTGAGTCTTTGTTAGAAAAAGGCTATGTTGAAACCAATTTTAAAGAATTTGCGAATGTCTATATTATCAATTCTTGTGTTGTAACTGAGAAGGCAGAAAGAGAAACAAGGAAGGCTGTTAACGAAGCTTTAGCAAAAAATCCCAATGCGCTTGTAGTTTTAACTGGTTGTTTTACAAATTTGCATAAGGAGTATAAAGATAAAAGAGTGGTATTATACAGAGGTGCAAGAAAAAAAATTTCTTCCTTTATAGAAACAGGGGTAGAGGAAGCAGTAGATTTTGAAAGAATAGAAAACTTTTTTGAAAGGGCAAGAGCCTTTGTGAAAATTGAAGAAGGTTGTGATAATTTCTGCACTTACTGTATTGTGCCTGTAGTGAGAGGTTATAAGATAAGAAGCAAGGATGAAAAAAATATTGTCGATGAAGTAAGAGGCCTTGTTGATCGGGGCTATAAAGAGGTTGTTTTGACAGGGACAGAAATTGGAAAATATGGGAAAGATACAGGCACAAGCCTTGCAAAACTTGTAAATAAACTTAAGAGAATTGAAGGATTGAGTCGCTTAAGGATCTCTTCAATACATCCAAAATATGTTACAGATGAGCTTATAAGCGAGTTTATTGAACCCTATGTTTTACAACCACATTTACACATCTCGCTTCAATCTGGCGATAATGAAGTCTTAAAGCAAATGAATAGGGGCTATACAAGAGAAGATTACCTAAGAATAGTTGAAAAGTTAAGAAATATCGACCCTGATTTTTCTATCTCAACCGATGTGATCGTTGGTTTTCCTTTTGAAACTGAAACTGCATTTTTTAATACCTTAACTTTGATTAAAAGAGTCCAATTTTCAAAAGTCCATGTATTTAGATATTCTAAAAGGCCATTTACACCTGCTTTTTACTTCAAGGAAAATATTTTAGAATCTGTAAAATCAACAAGAAGCAAGAGGGTTATAGAGTTTGCAAATGAAATTTCCATTGATTACAAAAAAAGATTCGTTAATAAAGTTGTTCCTGTTTTGGTTGAAGAAGTAAAAGACAGTTTCTACTGGGGTTTTTCGCCACACTACATAAAAGTCTCATTTCCTCAAGAAGCGAAATTAAACAAAATTGCCCTTGTTAAAATTGAAGCAGTTTTTGAAGATCATATAGAGGGCTCTTTAGTTAATTCTAAATAAATCCTCCAGATATTTTCTAATTTCTTCCTTTAGATCATCCCTTTTTAAGGCAAACGCAATATTTGCTTTTATTAAGCCAGATTTTTCTCCTACATCGTATCTTACTCCATTGAATTCGTATGCAATAAAGCGCTCCTTGTAGAGTAATTTTTTAATTGCATCGGTTAACTGTATCTCTCCGTTTTTGCCTGGCTCTGTCTTTTCTATTGCTTCAAAAATTGTTGAATTGAGGATATATCTTCCAACAATTGCAAGATTAGACGGTGCTTCCATTTCATTAGGTTTTTCAATAAGATCTACAATATCGTAGATGCTATCGCCTATTTTTTTGCCATTAATTATTCCATACGCTTTAACTTCAGAGAATGGCACTTTCATTACTGCAATTACATTACTTTGGTATTTTTGATGAATTTCAATCATCTGTTTAAGACAGGGGACGGGAGCATCAATTATATCATCAGGGAGAAGAACACCAAAATATTCATCGTTAATAAACCCGTTTGCATAGTAAATTGCATCTCCTAAGCCTCTTGCTAACTTTTGTCTTACATAAAAAATTCTTGCAATTTCACTTGTGCCTCTTATTAATTCAAGAAGATCAGTTTTACCTTTTTCCTCAAGTTCACGTTCAAGTTCAACTGCATAATCAAAGTAATCTTCAATTGCCCTTTTTCCTCGTCCTGTTACAAGTAAAACATTCTTAATACCAGAATTTAAAGCTTCTTCTACTACATATTGAACGGCTGGTTTATCAACGATTGGAAGCATTTCCTTGGGTTGAGATTTTGTTATCGGAAGCAATCTCGTGCCAAAGCCACCTACAGGGATAACAACTTTTTTTATTTCTTTCATAACGTCCTCCTTTTATATGGTTCCTATTAAGATTTCGGGTTTCGAAAATATTCTAATAGGAAAATGGCTTTCTCCTATACCTCTATTAACATACATTATTGTGTTGCCTTCTTTAAAGATCCCTCTTAAAAACTTTGTTCCATACTTAGAAGGGGTGTAGATAGCAAATTTGCAAAAAGGCAAACATACTTGTCCTCCGTGAAGATGCCCAGAAAGAATTAGGTCTATTCCTTTTTCTTTTGCTTTGTAGAATATGTCTGGTGTATGACTCAAAAGAATTGAAAAATTTTTGTTGTTAATAGAGTTTACTGCTTCTTCAAATCTGTCGTGGTTTGTAAAAGGGTCTCCTAACCCGATGATATTTATCTTTAAGCCATTTTTTGTAAATTCAGCTGTTTCATTTTCCAAGACTTTGATACCAGCACTTTCAATTTCCTTTTTGAGAGAAACTACATCTTTTACTTTGTAATCCCAATTGCCTAAAACGAAGTATGTTTTTATACCTAAGGCCGAGATTTTTTTAAAAAACTTTTTTGCCTCAAATTTTTTTCGGAAATTTACCACATCGCCGGTAATGAATACAAGATCTGGGTGTTCATTTGAAATAATTTTAAGAATTTTTTTCTCCCTTTTACCTTCTCTTGTGAAATGTAAGTCTGAAATCTGAACAAATTTAATTGAATTTTCTTTGCTAAAATTCAACCTTGTTATTGCTAATTGATTTCTCTCTATAAACACGCCATAAATGAGTAGAGCAAAAATTACAAAAATTGTTAATTTCATCATAATCTTATTTAATTTCTTTTTTTCGTATAAATTGTCCTCCCTCTTTTGTTATCAAAAGCACATCGATAGGTCCTCCAACCGTTTTAGGTCTTGCCTGGAACCTCATTGTATCAATGGTAGTCCTTATGGCAAACACTGCAAAATCAATTGCATCCTGTAGAGGCATGGCATCCCAGGGAATTGGGGCTTTTGGTATTTGTTTGTAATTTCCAAAAGGATCTTTTAAATAAACAGGGTTTAGGACTTCGTTAAGAATATCTCCTTCGCCACCCCAGCTTGCACCATAAACTATTTTTTTTGTTTCAAAATTGAAGTTCAGTCTAATTTTCTCGTTTCTTTTTATGTTTATATGGTATACATAAGGAACACTACTTTTTCCCTCTTTTGTGTATCCTGCAATATGAAAAGAGGTATCTGTGTTAGGAAAAGACCTTTTAAAGAAATCTAACAATTTATCAGCAACACTTTCAACATTATCGTCTATTTGTAGAATCTCTTCTTCAAATTTCTGTATGTAGAAGTCCATAGGAATGCCACCTAAGAATGTTTCTCCAAAGGTTGAAACGCCAATGTTATTTTTACTTATTAAGAATGTTTTATTTACATAATCTGAACTTACAATTGGAATTGGGTTTGTGTTTGGTGCATTTTGCAATTGAATGAATACTGTCTGTCTACTATCCGATGCCATTACTATCCCTGAGGGGACATAAACTGTAACTATTAAAGACATTTTACCTCCTATTTTTATATTATTAAAATTTTTATTTTAAAACTGTTTTTAACTTTAGTGCGGTTTTGTAAGGTAATCAACCTGTTTCTTTGTTAATTTGTCAATTTTGATATTATTTGCCTTAAGAAAAGCATTTGCAACTTTGAGGTCAATTTCCTCGGGCACATCGTATACTTTATTTTCTAACTTGTTTTTAAGTAAGTATTCAGAAGATAACGCCTGAAGTGAGAAAGACAGATCCATAATTTCAATTGGATGACCATCGGCGCAGGCAAGATTTACAAGTCTGCCTTCCCCAAGAACATAGATACTTCTTTTGTTTGGGAGAGTGTACTCAAGGATATTTTTTCTTACCTCTCTTTTTGATACTTTTATCTTTTCAAGTTCGTCGATTTTAACTTCAACATTGAAATGACCAGCATTTGAGAGAATTGCACCATCTTTTAAGTATTCAAAATGTCTTGAATCAATAACATTCGTGTTGCCTGTTGTTGTAACGAAAATGTCACCTATCTTAACTGCCTCTTTCATTTCCATAACTTCGTAACCATCCATATACGCTTCTATTGCCTTGATAGGGTCAACCTCAGTAATTATTACCTTTGCTCCCAATCCTCTTGCCCGCATAGCAACACCTTTACCAACCCAACCAAAACCTGCAACAACCACATTTTTACCTGCTATATTCATATTTGTTGTTCTCATTATTCCATCCCATGTGGATTGTCCCGTGCCATATCTATTGTCAAAAAGATGTTTACATTTACCGTTGTTTACTGCTACCACTGGAAATTTAAGGAGTTTTGCATTCTCTAAGGCTTTATCTCTTGTTATGCCAGTGGTAGTCTCTTCGCAAGCTCCAATTACATTTTTTAGAAGTTCTTTTCTTTTTGTATGTAAAAGATTAACAAGGTCTCCTCCGTCGTCAATTACTATGTGCGGTTTTACATCAAGTGTTTTATTGATATTTTCTAAATGTTCTTCATCTGTCTCATTGTACCAAGCAAACACAGTGATACCAAATTTTTTAAGTGCTTCAACAACGTCGTTTTGGGTGGTAAGAGGATTTGAACCTGAAACATATATATTTGCACCGGCGTTTTTTAGCACAATTGCAAGATTTGCTGTTTTTGCCTCAAGGTGAATTGAAAGCGCAATGTTAATGCCTTTAAAAGGCTTACGCTTTGTAAAATCTTCGTTAATATGTTGAAGGATTTTCATATGGGAATATGCCCATTCTAATTTTTTTTCTCCCTCATTCATTCATAACCTCCTATGGAATTTTATTTTGTATTTTACAGGCTTTTATTGTGTTCTTAAATAACATGAGTGTTGTGAGTGTTCCAATCCCACCTGGAACAGGCGTAATGTAAGATGCAACATCTACCACACTATCAAAGTCTACATCACCAACAATTTTATCGTTTATTTTATTAATACCTACATCGATAACAATTGCTCCTCTTTTAACATAATTTCTGTCTATCATTTTTGGCTTGCCAACTGAAACAACAAGGATGTCAGCCATTTGAGTAATTTGAGAAAGATTTTTAGTGCGAGAATGGCATATTGTTACAGTTGCATTTTCTTGTAAAAGAAGTATTGCCGTAGGTTTGCCAACGATATTACTTCTTCCAACTACTACTGCGTGTTTCCCTTCAATTGTTGCAATAGATTTGATTGCTGCAATAACTGCCTGTGCAGTTGCAGGGGCAAAAAAAGTAGTTCCTTCTAACAATCTTCCCAAATTAACCGGGTTAAAACCGTCAATATCTTTTTCTGGTTGTATTGTTTCTAACACCTTTTTATTGTCTATTCCTTCAGGAAGAGGAAATTCAACAAGTATCCCATGTATGTCTTTTCTCATATTCAGGTTTTTTATGTTAAATAAGAGTTCTCCCTCTGAAATCTCTTTTTTGAATTTGTGGTATTCTACATATATACCAATGTTTTCGCCTTCTTTGATGATGTTTTTTGCATAACTTTCCGAGGCCTTTTCTTCTCCAACTTGAATTACTGCAAGTGAAGGTGTAATTAATCTTTGCTTAAGGCTTTCTGTTTCATTTTTTAATTCAAGCATAATTTTTTTTGCAATCTCTTTTCCGTTAATAATCATTTTTTACCTCCTTTACTTTAGCTCTATTTGTTTTTTAAGTATAATATAAAAGTATGGAAAAACATATAGCAGAAATAATAAAGGTTGATATTGATACTATTGTTGCTGAAACTGGTTTTAAAATAGATTTACCCGTGGGAACTATCCTTGAGACTAAAAATAATTTTAATACATTTTTTGTTGTGCTTCAGTCTTTTTATGAGCAGGAATTCCCCTATGGGAGTGTTAGTTCTTTTGGTTTAAACGAAGAAGATTTAACAAAATCTTATCCACATTTATCAGAATACATTAGGCATTTGTTAGTTATCTTTCCTCTTTTTGAAAGTGATGGGAAAAATTTTTATAGTTTAAGACATTCTATTTACTTAAATCTACTACTATACAAAACAGAGGAAGAGAAGCTTAGAGCACTTTTATTTGACTCACCTCTTGCAAGAGAGCTTTCTTTGATTGATATCCATAAGTATCCTAAAAGAAACAAGGCAATTGTAAATTTTTTAAATAACGTTTTGGGAATAACTTCCGATGTAGAAAAGAGTGAATTGAAAGAGAAGATAGTGGATATGTTATCGAATATCTTTGTAAAAGATTTTGCATCGCTTATTGAGATTGTAAGAGGTATCGAAAATGAGTGATAGAGAAGCAATTGGTTTTATTGTTTCTGGCTCGTTTTTAGAAGGTCTCACTTTTCGTTTACACAAATCAGTAAATGTAGAGAACATAAGGATTGGTGATTATGTAGTAGTTGAAGGTAAGAATTTTGACTTTCTATGTCTTATAGAAGATATAAGGCTTGAAAGCACAACTGATGAAGTATTTTTTGACCCGCCAAAAACTACTTTAGAAAAAAGTGCCATTTCCTCTTTTGTATATGTTGAAATAAGTGTTTTCCCTTTTTTAATGTTTGATAAAAGTTCTGAAACTTCGTATTCTAAATCTATAAAAACACTTCCTGCCCATTTTTCAACAGCTCGGTTTGCCAAAGATGAGGATTTTCAGAAGATCTCTAAAAAAGAAACTTCTTTTTACATTGGAACACCACTTACATCACAATCAAAGATGTTCATCGATTTAGAAAAAGTTGCCATGCGTAATACAGGGCTTTTTGGTATAACAGGTTCTGGTAAATCTTTTCTTGCGCGTATAATTTTTTCAGGTCTTATAAAGAAAAATATCTCAAGTTTGCTTATCTTTGATATGCATAACGAACATGGTTTGCAAACTAAAGATGAAAAAGGAAATTATATTGAATCACTTGCAAGTGTATGCAAGGATAAGGTTAAAATTTTTGATGTTTCAGCTGAGAATAAAGATGCTTCAAACTATATTGTCGTTCCTTATTCAGATATTAATGTTGAAGATGTCGTTTTAATAGGAGATCTTCTTGATTTTTCAGAAAAATCTGCCGAGACTCTTGAAATTGTTGCTTCAAAAAAGGTAGATGAATGGTTTAATTTCTTACTCAACGATTACTCTAAAAAAAGTGAAGAAGAAAAGAAAGATATTTCTTCTTCTCTGGGTGTTGATTTCTCTTCTCTTAATGCTCTCTCAAGACACCTTCAGAAACTGCGCCGATTGGATTTTGTTCATCAATCCGATGAAACAAGTTCAATTGAAAGTATCATTAAAAATCTGAAGGAAGGTAATAGTGTTGTTGTGCAGTTTTCTGGGAAATACAGGGACGATAGGCTTACATACTATTTTGTTTCAAATATCCTCACAAGAAGGATCTACAACGAGTTTGTAAAAGAAGAAGGTAGTAAAAAGCGTGTTACTATTGCAGTGGAAGAGGCACACAAGTTTTTATCTAAGCAGTATCAATATAACAATGTCTTTGGAAAGATTGCACGTGAATTACGTAAATTTAATGTGACTCTATTTATTATTGACCAAAGGCCTAGTGAAATAGACCCAGAAGTGCTTTCACAAATTGGCACACGTTTTGTTATGGAACTTAAGGATAGTAAAGATATAGATGCGGTATTTCAGGGAGTTGGCAATGAGAAAAGGTTATCAAGGGTGCTTTCTACATTAGAGCAAGGACAAGCTCTTGTGATTGGCTTTGCAGCAGAGTTTCCGATGTCAATTAATGTAAGAAAATACGATGAAACTTTTATTAAAGAAATTAAAGCAACGTATGTTACCAAAGAAAAAAAAGCCGTTGATGATATTTATTAAAGGAGGTAAAAAATGTTTCCAGTACTTATAGAAATTGGAAAATTTCAGTTAAGGACTTATGGGGTATTGGTTGCAATTGCTTCTATTGTAGGTATTTTTACTGCTTTAAAGTATGTTGTTAAAAAAGGTGTTGAGGAAGACGCTTTTCTTAACGTTGTAATATTTACACTTATTTTTGGTATCTTAGGAGCAAGGGTCTTTTGGGTATTTGTTTCACCGTATCTTTCAACTTACTTAAAAAATCCTATTTCTATCTTGGCATTTTGGGAAGGTGGTCTTTCGTTTGAAGGCATGCTTTTGGGTGGTTTGTTAGGTCTTTATATTTTTGCGCGAGTTTACAAGATCCCTTTTAAAACAGTCCTTGATAGTGGAGCGTTAGGAGTATCAATAGGTTATGGCATTGGGAAGTTTGCCTGCTTTTTCAATGGATGTTGCTATGGGAAACCTGTTCCAGATTGGTGGCCTAATTTTTTTCCTTTTTCTCTTATTTTTACAAATCCTAAATCTCAGTGTGATTTGTTAAATACACCTCTTTACCCTGCTCAATTATTGAATGCCTTAAGTGGTCTTATTACCTTTGCGATTCTTTTATTAATTCTTAGGAAAAACAAAAACCTTCATGAGGGAAAACTTTTTGTTTACTTTTCTTTAATTTTCTCCCCAATGTTATTTTTAATTGAATTTATAAGATATATCCCAAATAATTTTCTTGGCTTAACACCTAATCAGTGGTTTGCTATTGGCTTTGTTATTTTTGGGTTGTTGTTTGATTATTTTAATAGGCGGCAAAAATTGCAAACGGTTCAGTAAAAGTTCATCCTGAGAGTTTTTTTCTCTGTCATCCTGAGCGTAAGTGAAGGATCTCATCTTTTAGGGATACTCTTTCAAAACTCTTTCCTGAATAACAAAAAACATAAAAGGTATGAGATTCTTCGTCTTCAAAAAGACGCCTCCTCAGAATGTACCGTGTTGTGTCACCCTGAGCCATCTTTGTGAAGGATCTTATTCTTTTGGGGGAGTATCGAGGGGGATTATTTCACCCCCTCGAATTAAAGGATGAGATTCTTCCTAGCTCACTAAGTTCGCTCGTCAGAATGACTGCAGGGGAGATTCGCCTCGTAATGATGACTCCACAAAGGCAAAAGACGCTTCGTCAGAACAACACCGTTGGGCTTACGCCTTCAGAAATGACTAAGAGGGGTTTTACTTCGAAATACTTTTACCTTCACACATTATTTTATATTTGCTTCAAGGACTACTATTCTATTTCCTTTTAGTGTCTTACTTGTAATATCTAATTCTTCAAGTTTTTCAAATTCTTTACCTTTTAAAAATTCATCAACAGTTTTAATGTTTAGTGTTGCGCCTTTTAATTTGTAGTGCATTGGTATTACAATTTTGGGTTTAAAAGTTTCTATTAGTTTATCTACTTCTTCAGGTCCTATTGTGTAATAGCCGCCAACTGGCATAAGAAAAATGTTAGCATCTTTTAAAAACTTTGTTTGCTTTTCATTGAACTTGATATCTCCAAGATCTGATAGATGAACAACCGATACACCATCATCATCGGTTATTTTAAATAGGTTTACAGTACCCCTTTCATGCCCAAGTTTTGTATCATGATATGCAAGGATACTTTCAAACTTGGTAGAGCCAATTGCTTCATTTATTTCTCCTTTCAAAACCTTTGAGTATCTTGGAACAAATTTTACTGCATTATGGTCAAAATGTTCGTGCGAAATTGTAACTACGTCAACCTCTGGAAAATTTACTCTATACCCCAACGATGGATCATACGGATCTGTTAGAACCTTTAGATTATTTGTTTCAATTAAAAAACTTGAATGCCCAAAATATCTAATACGCATTCTACCACCTCCTTAGAAAATTATACTCTTTTTTGGTAAAATTGTTCTATGACTGGTTTCACACATTTAACCTTTAGTTTGATGTTGTTTGGGAGTGCAACCCCTGTTGATATTTTTCTTGTAGGAGCAGGGAGTTTGTTTCCCGATATTGATTTAATAAACTCTGGTTTCCAAAAGAAATCAAAAAATGGAGTTTCGTTTAAGCACCGTGGAATAATGCATACTCCGTTTCTTGCTCTTTGTATCTTTCTTTTCTACTATATGATTTTTAGGAATTATATGATTTTTCCCTTTATTATTGGTTATCTTTCTCATATTTTTTTAGATTTTCTTACGGTAAGTGGGGTGCCAATTCTTTACCCAATAAGTAAAAACAGATTCAACTTAATGAGAATAAAAACAGGCAGTAGTATTGATAAAAATTTGGGGATTCTTTTTTTATTCTTATTTGTTTTGAGATTCCTTAAGCTTTTTTAAGAAAAATTCTGTTGCTTCTTTGTATTTCCCATCTTTTAATAGTTTAATCCCGTATTCAATTGCTTGTTTCTCATCTAATTCAGCCTTGATTTCCTTTTCTTTAGGTTCTTCATTTTCTTTACTCACAGGTTCTTTAACTTCTTCTTTTTTAATCTCTATCTTTTGGGGTTCGTTTACCATTTTTACAGTTTCTTTTTCAAAAGCTAATTCTTTGTATTTTTCTTCAAAATAACCTATGATAGGTTTTTCGTTTTTAAAGAGTGTAATTAATTCTTGAAATTCGTCTTCTTTTGGTTCGTTTATAGTTTCTAAATCTAAGTTTATCCATTGGTATTTGGAAAGAGGATTTGCTTTAAAAGCTTTTTTAAAGTATTCATTTGCTTTGTTTTGGTTATTAAGATATTCGTCTAAAATCTTACCTGTAAGAAATAAAGCATGCGGGTAATCTGGGAACGAAGTAAAAACACTTTCTAAGACTTTAAGGATTTTCTCATAATTACCTATTTTATAGTATGCTTCTGCAAGTCCAATTTTAAATATCGGATCATTGGGACTTGATTTTGCAAGTTCTTCAATAACATTCACAAATTCTTTTCTTGCAAGGTTTTCTTCAGAAAATATTATTGTAAGTTTTTCATCTTCTTTCTCGTTTGTTATAGAAATTAAAGCGTTCCTATCATAAGGAGTTGCAAAAGATATTGCCTTTGCAAAGAGTTCTTTTGCGGATTTTCCTTCTTTCAAATTTACTAAACCTTTGAATAAGTAAGAATAATGGTTTTCGGGATCAATATTTAAAGCGTATTTAAAAGCAACATTTGCATCTTTTATATTGCCTTTATTAAGATAGTTAATTCCCCTAAACAGTTCGTAATGTGTGCAGGGATTAGGACTGTCAATTGAGAGTCTTTCAGAATAGTCTTCGATTGTTTTAAAATCACGTAAAAGTAAACTGTAAGAGAGGAGCAAAAGATTTAATATATGCGAATAAGGATTTACTCTGAGTTGGTATTTAATTATATCCCTCCTATCGTAAATTTCGTTTTCCCTCATAAAAACCCTCCTTTATTGCTTCATAATTTTCCTCATAATACTTTACTGCAACTTTTATATTTTCCAAAATTTCTGAAGAAGTAATTCCTTCCTTATAATTTTTTTGGATTAGGTCGGATATAAGTCCATGAAGGTAAACCCCAAGGATAACTCCATCTAAAACATTATTTTTCCTAACTACTTGTGAAGCGATTAATCCAACGAGAATATCTCCGCTCCCAGGTGTTGCAAGAACAGGGTTACCAGATGTATTTATGTATATTTTGCCATCTGCACCAATGAGTGTATTAGGACCTTTAAGGACAATGATTGAATTTAAACTTTTCATTGCTTCAAAAAGGTATGAGAACCTATCTTTTTCTATATTCTCTCTCGGTTGCATTATCAACCTTGAAAATTCACCTATATGAGGTGTAAGAATTGTTTCATAATTTCTTTCTTTAAGCACTTCTAAGTGCCTTGAGAGTATTGTAAGACCATCTCCATCAACAATAACTGGTTTTTTAACATTTTTGATAGTTTCAATAACAAGCTTTTCTGTATCTTCATCAATTGAAAGCCCAGAACCAATTGCAACGATGTCAACATTTGAAGAAAATTCGACTAATTTTTGTATATTTTTTGCCGATACCGTATGGTTTTCGGATTCAATCATTGGCATTAACACTACTTCTTTTGCGCTTGCTAAAACAACTTTTCCTACACTTTCGGTTGTTGCAAGGAATGAAACCCCACCCCCACCTTTTATAAAAGATAGTGAGTTGAAAAAAGGTGCACCAAAATACTTGTCTGACCCTGCAATGAATAAGGCTTTCCCAAGGCTTCCTTTATGTGCGTTTCTATCTCTTTGTTGCATGGGTTCTACATAGTGTATTTGAACATTTATATTTTCTGAATCTGTTAGTTGAGGAGGATACGATATATGTGAAACAATTAGTTTTCCTACGTATTCGTTCCCTGGGTATGAAAAAAAGCCTCTCTTTGGTAGGCCAAAGGTTATTGTATAGTTGGCTTTTACCGCAACACTGAGAATTTGGCCGTTGTTTGCGTCTATTCCTGAGGGAATATCAACAGCAATAATACTTTTCCCTGAATTATTTATTTCCATAATGAGTTCTTTTAATTTTCCATCGATGGGTCTATTTAAACCCACACCGAAAATACCGTCAATAATTACAGTGCTTGTTGCTAATTCGTGTAGGATGACCCTATTAACTCCATTGTATTCCAATATCTCTATAGGATAGTTAGTAAGAATTTCAAGATTCTTTAAAGCAAGGTCTTTGAATTTATTTTTGTTAGTAACTAAACAAACTGTTACTTTTGCAAAATGTGACGAGAGTTTTCTTGCAACTGCAAGTGCATCTCCTCCGTTGTTGCCTGGACCAGCAAAAACAAGGAATTTATTATTAAACCCGATTTTGTTCTCGATAAAGTGAAATACTGAAGATGAAGCATTTTCCATTAGGATTTCACTAGTCAAGCCAAGTGATACTGCAAGTTTATCGAGTTGTGAAATTTCTTCTTTAGTCGCTACTTTCATATTTCAACCCTTATTGCAAGTCCTATTGCAAAATCTTTCTCATGAGAAATGGAGATAAATACATTTTGATAACCCCGTAAAAAAATTTTCCCATCGGCATTTTGTAAGATGCAGATTTCTTTAAAAGAAATGTTTTTATCGAAAGCTTTTTTAATTGCCTCTTTAACTGCAAATCTGCCACCAACAAACTCTGCTTTATTTTCTCTTTTGTTAGCTTCTTCTATTTCCTCTTTACATAACACCCTTTCCAGAAATTTCTTACCATAACATTGAAGAAGCTTTTCAATTCTTTTTAAGTTTACAATATCAACACCCACTCCTTTTATCATCACAACTCATTATAACAAAAAGCGTAATTTTTAAAAATAAAATACTTTTGATAGAATGAGTATGAGTTATTAAATTTTAAGGAGATGCCTATGAAAAGAGAAGAATTAGAAATTTTAAGAGCACTATGGAAGAATCCTTTGGATATTTGGGAACTTTTAATACATTACGATAACGACATTAAAGGATTTTACGATACTTTGGAATCGCTTAAGAAACATAATCTTATAGATTTTGAAGAAACTCTAATTAAAATTACTCCAAAAGGAATTGATTATTTAAAAGAATCTCATGCAATTCCCTATATAGAAACAAAATGTCCGTCTTGCAAAGGACTCTTATACGACACAACTAAATTTAAAGAAGTTTTAGAAAAATTCTCCGAGATATTTGCAAGTAGACCCTCTGAGACAACAGAATTCGACCAAGGTGTAGTGCCAGAAGAAAATTCCATTCGACGCCTTGAATTTGTTTACGAAAGAGGAGATCTTGAGGGTAAAGAAATCCTATTTTTAGGTGATGATGATTTAACAAGTGTTGCCTTTGCTTTAACAAATCTTCCGAAAAGGATCGTTGTGTTAGATGTGGATAAAAGGATAATTGATTATATTAACACTGTTGCAAAAAGGCATAATCTCAATTTGGAAGCCTTCTTATATAACGCAAAGGATAGAATCAAAGAAGATTTTGTTGGTAAATTTGACGTTTTTCTTACCGACCCAGTTGAAACAGTAAAAGGGATGGTGCTTTTCTTATCAAGATGTGCAATCACACTTAAAGGAGAAAAATCCTCAGGGTATTTTGGTTTAAGCCATCTTGAGTCTTCCTTAAAGAAATGGCATGAAGTTGAGAAAAATCTACTTGAAATGAATCTTGTAATAACGGATGCTTTAAGAGATTTTAACGGATACTTACTTGTAGGAGAAAGGATTTTGCACGAGCATTACTATGTTGTGGAGAAGTCTCCTGTAAAAGTTAATCCTCCATATAAACTTTGGTACAGATCAACTTTTATAAGGGTTGAGTTAATTGATAAACCTAATCCAAAATTTACGGAAGATTTAGAATGGGGGAGAGACCTCTATTTTGATGACGAAACTTACGTAGTGAGGCCATAATAATGCTTTCGAAAGTAAAAACAATAAGCATTCACGGATTGGAAGGTTTTGAAGTTTTAGTAGAGGTTGATATTGGTGCAGGTATGCCCTCTTTTACAATTGTAGGGCTTCCTGCTGAAAGTATTGAAGAATCTAAAGATAGAGTTAGAAGTGCCATAAAAAATTCAGGGTATGATTTTCCAATTAAAAAAATTGTTGTAAATCTTGCACCAGCTGATGTAAGAAAGGAAGGCTCCTATTTTGATTTACCAATTGCCATAGCAATACTTTTGGATATTGGTGCCATAAAAGATAAGAATGCTGTTTCCGATTTTTATTTTATTGGTGAACTATCTCTTGATGGAAGTATCCGTAAAATAATTGGTGCTTTGCCTATGGTTTCCGAACTTAAGAAAGGATCAAAAGTTATTGCTCCTTTTGATTTAGTTGATGAAATTAGTGTGTTAGATAATGTGGATGTTTATTTTGTAAAGCACATAAAAGAAGTTGTAGAGTTTTTTAACGGTGATAGAGTTTTAGAACCCATTAAAAAAGATATAAACGATCTTCTTAAGGAAGATTATAATTTTGAAGAAGATTTTTCTGATATAAAAGGTCAGATACAAGCAAAAAGAGCTGTAGAAATTGCAGTTGCAGGCGGCCACAACTTGGTGATGGTTGGCAGTCCTGGTTCTGGAAAAACACTCATTGCAAGAAGGATCCCTACGATTTTTCCTCCATTAACAAAAGAAGAATCAATTGAGATTTCAAAGATTTACAGTGTCTCTAATATGCTTAATAACGGCTTTATTAACAAACGGCCATTCCGTTCACCTCATTCTTCTGCTACACTTCCTTCAATTATTGGAGGAGGTAACCCAGTTAAACCCGGTGAGGTGAGTTTAGCACACAATGGGGTGCTATTCCTTGATGAGTTCCCAGAATTTAAAAGAGAAGTCTTAGAATCTCTTAGGCAACCCATGGAGGATGGACACATTGTTATTGCAAGGGCGAAAGAGAGACTACAATTTCCAGCTAATTTTATGCTTGTTGCAGCAATGAATCCTTGTCCGTGTGGTTGGTATGGAGACCCAGAACACCCATGCACCTGCTCGATTTCTGAGATAAGAAGATACAGAAACAGGGTATCAGGTCCAATTTGGGATAGATTTGATTTGCAGGTTGATGTGCCTAGACTTTTACCAAATGAGCTTGTAGGAGAAAATAAGAGTGAAACTTCTAAAGAAATAAGAGAAAGAGTAATAAAAGCAAGAGAAATTCAAAACCGAAGATACGCTAATACTTCCATTAAAAACAACGCTTCCTTAACTCCGAGATCAATTAAAGAGTTTATTAAATTAGGTAACGAAGAGAAGGCTTTCTTGGAAAACATTTCATCTAAACTCGGGCTAACTGGAAGAAGTTATGACAAAATTCTAAAGGTTGCACGCACTATAGCAGACCTTGAAGGAAGTGCTTCCGTCTGTTTACCTCACCTTGCAGAAGCCTTACAATACAGGTTTAATCTTTCTATTTGAGGAACCATACAATATCTACTACACCAACTAATAAACCAAAAAGAAAGCCCATCAAAACTTCTATAAAAGAGTGTCCTATAAGTTCTTTAAACGCCTCAACCTCTAAAATATCTCTTAGCCTTTTTCCGATAGATGTCTCAAAGAAAAATTCGTTTAGTAGTTCTGCGTGTTTTCCGACCTCTTTTCTTACAGAAAGAGCATCAACTATAACAATTGAAGAAAAAACGAATGCAATTGTAAAGTATGGTGAATTAAACCCGTATTTTGCTCCTAATAGGACTGTAAGGGTTGTTACCGTTGCTGTGTGGGAGCTTGGTCTTCCGCCCGTTGAGATAAGAAGTTGCCAATCCCATTTTTTTTCAATAATGTAGGAAAATATCACCTTTAGAAATTGCGCTGAAATGTTTGAAATAATCGAGGCAATTAAGATATTGTTTTCTAATATCTCATTTATCACTTTCATGCTATAATTTTACCATGAAGGAGAAAAATCTTAAAACCCTTTTACCTTATGGAAATTTTGAGAAAGTTCTTTTACATATATGTTGTGCACCAGATGCAACTTACCCAGTTTTATATTTAAGAGGAAGGCATTACGATGTAACTGGCTTTTTTTACAATCCAAACATACATCCAATAAGTGAATACGAAAAAAGACTTAATGAAGTTGTTAAACTTTCAAAGATTTTAAGTTTTCCACTTATTAAAGGGGATTATTACTTTGATGTTATCAAAAAATGGTTCTCGATGGTAGATGATTTTAAAAATGACGAAGAAGGTAGCTATAGGTGTTTTCTCTGTTATAGGGAACGGCTTGAAGTAACTGCAAAACTTGCTAAAACAATGAATTTTGATTACTTTACCACTACTATTACAATCAGTCCACATAAACGATCGGACTGGGTATTTGAAATCGCAAAAGAGATTGAAGTAAAAGAACATGTTAAATTTTTGTATGTAGATTTCAAAAAAAGAAATGGGTTTAAATCAAGCGTTATTTTAAGCAGGTTTTATAATCTTTACAGGCAGAATTACTGCGGTTGCATTTTCTCCAAATTTAACCGCAAGGGTTCATAAAATTGCCTTTTAATGTAGTTTTTATCGTATCTAAATAGAATTTTGAATTTTTTTTCAAAATTCCCTCTCTACCCTCTTGACTTAAAATTTCTTTTTTGCTATTATTGTAATCGCTGAGACTCAAAACAGAGTGTAAGCAAAATAAAAAACTGTTAAGAGTTTACCTCTTGACAGAAAAAAAATAAGTAGTAAAATGTATAATGCCTAAGATAGGCAAGTTGGTTTTAGTGGATTGTACCTTGAAAACTAAACAGCGAAATTAGGACCCTTAAATATTTTCGGAGAGTTTGATCCTGGCTCAGGATGAACGCTGGCGGCGTGCCTTACACATGCAAGTCGAGCGGAGAAGATTTCCATGGCAACATGGAGATCTTCTTAGCGGCAAACGGGTGAGTAATGGATGAGCAATCTACCCCGAAGACGGGGATAGCCACTCGAAAGGGTGGGTAATACCCGATAATGTTAGAAAACTTCGGTTTTCTAAAGAAAGATGGCGTAAGCTATCGCTTTGGGATGAGCTCATCTCCTATCAGCTAGTTGGTGAGGTAACGGCTTACCAAGGCTACGACGGGTAGCTGGCCTGAGAGGGTGGTCAGCCACATTGGGACTGAGACACGGCCCAGACTCCTACGGGAGGCAGCAGTGGGGAATATTGGTCAATGGGCGAAAGCCTGAACCAGCGACGCCGCGTGGAGGATGAAGGCCGAAAGGTCGTAAACTCCTTTTGCAAGGGAAAAAGGGAAGTGTTCGAATAGGGCACTATCCTTGATGGTACCTTGCGAATAAGCCCCAGCCAACTACGTGCCAGCAGCTGCGGTAAAACGTAGGGGGCGAGCGTTATCCGGAATTACTGGGTGTAAAGGGTACGCAGGCGGATTTGTAAGTTGGATGTAAAAACTCAGGGCTTAACCTTGAGCTTGCATCCAAAACTGCAAGTCTAGAGAGCAGGAGAGGGGAGTGGAATTCCCGGTGTAGGGGTAAAATCCGTAGATATCGGGAGGAACACCAGTAGCGAAGGCGACTCCCTGGCCTGTCTCTGACGCTCAGGTACGAAAGCGTGGGTAGCAAACAGGATTAGATACCCTGGTAGTCCACGCCCTAAACAATGGGTGCTTGGTGTTGGAGGGTAATTCCTTCAGTGCCGGAGCTAACGCGTTAAGCACCCCACCTGGGTAGTACGGCCGCAAGGTTGAAACTCAAAGGAATTGACGGGGACCCGCACAAGCAGCGAGGCATGTGGTTTAATTCGATGCTACACG
The DNA here is from genome assembly GCA_036574215.1 of Caldisericaceae bacterium. Lineage (NCBI taxonomy): Bacteria > Pseudomonadati > Caldisericota > Caldisericia > Caldisericales > Caldisericaceae > Caldisericaceae bacterium. The sequence continues at coordinate 3,101 of JAINCR010000090.1, read as the reverse complement.
AAGAACCTCACCTGGGCTTGACATGCATGTGAAAAGCCGAAGAAACTCGGCTCCCCATAGGGGTTACACCCTATGGCACATGCACAGGTGCTGCATGGTTGTCGTCAGCTCGTGTCGTAAGATGTACGGTTAAGTCCGTGAACGAGCGCAACCCCTGCCATTAGTTGCTAATAAGCTTTGGCTTATGCACTCTAATGGGACTGCCAGCGATAAGCTGGAGGAAGGTGGGGATGACGTCAAATCCTCATGGCCCTTATGCCCAGGGCTACACACATGCGACAATGGTCAGGACAATGCGTTGCGAACCAGCGATGGGGAGCTAATCGCAAAAAACTGTCCCCAGTACGGATTGAAGGTTGCAATTTACCTTCATGAAGCTGGAGTTGCTAGTAACCGCCGGTCAGCTATACGGCGATGAATACGTTCCCGGGTCTTGTACACACCGCCCGTCACACCACCCGAGTTGCGTGCACCAGAAGGGGCTCTGTGAGTTCCGAAGGTGTGCGTGATGAGGAGGGTGAAGTCGTAACAAGGTAGGTGTACGAGAACGTGCGCCTGGATCACCTCCTTTCTAAGGAGCTTTTTGAAAAAGGTGTGTTATTTTCTTTGAAAATTTTAATCCTAGTTTTCGCTGTTTAGTTTTGAGGGCACAGTCCCTCCGCTAAAATTGTTTGATTGTACCTTGAAAACTGCAAATGGGTATAGTAAATTAGTAAGGGCACATGACGGATGCCTTGGTGCACGGAGCCGATGAAGGACGCAGCAAGCCTGCGATAGGCCACGGGGAGCTGCAAGACAAGCTTTGATCCGTGGATCTCCGAATGAGGAAACTCGTACGAGCCAAACTCGTACATCTTTACCTGAATACATAGGGTAAAGAGGGGAACCGTGGGAACTGAAACATCTTAGTACCACAAGGAAAAGAAATCAACCGAGATTCCCTGAGTAGTGGCGAGCGAAAGGGGAATAGCCCAAACCACTTGTGTGCAGAAGCTCGCGGGCGTTGCACAAGTGGGGTAGTGGGACAAGTCATTTTCCCCCCGCGAGGGGAAAGTGGAGTTAAAAATGAATTGTTTAGTTGAACGCTTTGGAAAGAGCGACCAAAGAGGGTGATAGTCCCGTAAGCGAAAAACAATTTACTCCTAGGCTTGATCCCAAGTACCGCGGGACACGTGGAACCCCGCGGGAATCAGGGAGGACCACCTTCCAAGGCTAAATACTCCGGCAACCGATAGTGAACATAGTACCGCGAGGGAAAGGTGAAAAGAACCCCGGGAGGGGAGTGAAATAGATTCTGAAATCATGTGCCTACAATGGGTAGGAGGGCTATGGAGCAGCAATGCTTCAGCCTGACTGCGTGCCTATTGAAGTATGACCCAAGGAGTTGATGGCAGTGGCAAGGCTAAGGGGTGAAACCTGGAGCCGTAGCGAAAGCGAGTCCGAATAGGGCGTCTAGTCGCTGTCATCAGACTCGAAACCAGGTGGCCAACCCATGGCCAGGGTGAAACGGGTGTAAGAGCCCGTGGAGGCCCGAACCGGTCGGGGGAAAAAACTCGTCGGATGAGCTGTGGGTAGGAGAGAAATTCTAACCGAACCTGGAGATAGCTAGTTCTCGCCGAAATGCATTTAGGTGCAGCGGTAGGTAATTAGCACATGGAGGTAGAGCTCTGGATGGGCTAGGGGTCTTACCAGACTTCCGAACCCAACCAAACTTTGAATGCCGTGTTGCCGTATCCTACCAGTGAGTCGGTGGGCTCTAAGGTCCATCGTCGAGTAGGGAAACAACCCAGATCGTCTGCTAAGGTCCCTAAAGTAGACTAAGTGCATCAAAGGATGTGGGACTGCTTAGACAGCTAGGAGGTTAGCTCAGAAGCAGCTATCCTTTAAAGAGTGCGTAACAGCTCACTAGTCGAGCGGTCCTGCGCCGAAAATGTTCGGGGCTAAGTCTACTACCGAAGCAGCGGGTTTAAGATATCTTTGGGTATCTTAAGCGGTAGGCGAGCGTTCTATCCACAGAGAAGGCATACCGTAAGGAGTGCTGGAGTGGATAGAAGTGAGAATCTTGGGTTGAGTAACGAAAAGCAGGGTGAGAATCCCTGCCGCCGTAAGTCTAAGGTTTCCTGGGGAAGGTTCGTCCGCCCAGGGTTAGTCGGGCCTAAGCCGAGGCCGAAAGGCGTAGGTGATGGACAACAGGTTAATATTCCTGTACCGCATATTTTCCGTTATCAGGATGGGGTGACGGAGAAGGATAGACCAAGCGTGGTTCTGGTCGTCCACGTCCAAGCTGGTAGGAGGCATCTGGAGGCAAATCCCTGGATGCGTTAACTCTGAGAAGCGATGGGGAGCCGCAAGGTGAAGTGGTTGATTCCATGCTCACGAGAAAAACCTCTAACGAGGAAAGTATGCGCCCGTACCGCAATCCAACACAGGTAGACGAGGAGCACGCTCCTAAGGCGTTCGAAAGAATCCTCTTCAAGGAACTCGGCAAGTTTGCCCCGTAACTTCGGGAGAAGGGGTGCCTGAAGGGGTGGAAGGAACTTAGCTTCTTTCTGCTCTTTCGGGTCTCAGTAAACAGGCTCAGGCGACTGTTTAACAAAAACACAGGTCTCTGCTAAGTCGTTAAGACGACGTATAGGGGCCGACGCTTGCCCGGTGCCGGAAGGTTATAGGGAGGGGTTAGCTAGCGCAAGCTGGCGAAGCTCCGAACTTAAGCCCCGGTGAACGGCGGCCGTAACTATAACGGTCCTAAGGTAGCGAAATACCTTGTCGGGTAAGTTCCGACGCGCATGAAAAGCGTAACGATCTGAGCGCCGTCTCGAAGAGGAATTCGGTGAAATAACGGTGGTCGTGCAGACGCGGCCTACCCGTAGCAGGACGGAAAGACCCCGTGGAGCTTTACTGTACCCTGATACTGAACTTCGGTATACTATGTATAGGATATGTGGGAGGCTGAGAACCTAGGGCGCCAGCTCTAGGGGAGCCAGCGGTGGAATACCACACTTGGTATACTGAAGTTCTAACTCCATTCCCTAATCGGGAGGGAGGACAATGTCAGGCGGGCAGTTTGACTGGGGCGGTCGCCTCCTAAAAGGTAACGGAGG
>JAINCR010000089.1 GCA_036574215.1 Caldisericaceae bacterium | reverse complement strand
AAAGTAGATAATGTTTCAGTTGGTGCAGTAACAACTTATACATTTGAGAATGTTACAGCGAATCATAAAATTGAGGTTGAATTTGAACCAATTACATTTACTATAACTGCTTTTGCAGGTACAAGCGGAACAATCTCACCATCTGGTTCAATCACTGTTAATTACGGTGAAAGTAAAACATTCACAATTACTCCTGATTCAGGCTATAAGATTTCTGATGTAAAGGTAGATGGTGCATCAGTTGGGGCAATATCAACATATACATTTACAGATGTAAAAGCAAATCATACGATTGAAGCAATATTTGAAAAAGAGATCACTCAAACAGTCATTGTTCTTCAAGTAGGAAACAGGTTATTTTTGGTAAACGGAGAGGAAAGATACCTTGATTCTCCACCTGTTATCAAGTATGGTAGGACTCTTGTCCCAATAAGACCTATAGTAGAAGCATTAGGTGGAAGTATAGATTGGGATAATGCAACAAGAAAAGTTACTATAACACTAAAAGATACTATCATTGAACTCTGGATTGGTAAACCACAGGCAAAAGTTAACGGTGATACTAAATGGATTGATGAGACTAACCACAAAGTTATGCCTGAGATCATTAACGGCAGGACTATGCTTCCTTTAAGGTTTGTTGTCGAATCTCTTGGTTGTGATGTAAAGTGGGAAGATACGACAAAGACGATAACGATAACGTACCAACCATAATATGGAATAGTTTGTTGAAAAGAAGTGCTGAATAGTTAATTGAATTATTGTTTACGGGCGGAGCAATGTAGCTCTGCTTTTATTTTTATGAGTCTTTTAATGATTTTTTATAGTTTCTAACATATGAGTCTTAATACTTGACAAATTTCTTAAAAAGTATAGACTTTTTTAAGGGAACCTTTTGCTTGAAAATGTTTTATCAGAAGATAACATAATTTTAAAGGCGACAATTACAGAGAAGTAAAAATTTACGCGAAAGGAGGAGTTATAATGTTGGTACTAAATGATCAGCGTTATAAAACAATTTCTAAGATTGTCGCGGCATCTTTGGCTATGGGATTTACTTATCATCTTACAGGATTGCTTCCTTACTATCCATTAAACTGGCGTTCGCTTTTAATTCTTGCTGTAGGCTTTATGTGGATTCTTAAACCAGCTGGAGGACTAATTTTCACATTGGCGGTATACATCCTACCAATAGCGTATAACTCAATAACTTTGGCGATATTGTATTTATTATTCATATTAACAGGGTTAGCTGGGCCTTATGGATTTCTTGTAATGTCAGTAGCTACAGTTACTCTTCTAATCCCACAGTTAACAGTTCTACTTCCTGTTGCGCCGCTAATGGCAGGTTTTGTAGGTAGGCGTCGTGGTGTGCTTTTAGCAGTTCTCACATGTTTTTTAGTCGAGATACTTGCATTGTTAAGAGGGCAAGCCAATGCCGGATTGGTTATGTTAGGGACACAAACTAAACCGCTCGTCTATTTACATTCAATGCCTGTTAATTCTTTATTGGATTTCACATGGCTTAAAACAATAACGGCTGAAAAAAGTGTAGATTTACATCTGCTTTCAAAGTTGTTTACGCCTTTTATTGAGCGCCCTATTCTTATAGCCCAGATTGTTCTGTGGGCAGTAACTGCAGGTGTTATTGGATCTTTACTGGATAAGTCAAAACCGGTAAACCTAAATACGCGGTTGATTGCGATAGGCACTGGTGCGATCATTCTTTTTGCAGGGAGTTTGATGTTACCTGTGTTAATATTAGAAAGTAATATAAATATCAATAAATTCGTTTTAGGTATTTTTGTGTCTTCGGCCTTAGTATTTTTAATATCACCTTTTCTTGAAATTTTAGCTAAAACATTATCTTCATCCTTGCAAAGTTATGAGCAATCTACAGAAGCAGGAGTTGAGGAGTACAATAGACCAACTCCGATATATAGACAAATACCTTCAGATAACTGGGATGAATTAGCAGGCATTGATGATATCAAGGATGAAATAATGGATGCTATAAAGTCTCAATTTGATCAAAAAACACGTCAAACACTTTTAAAAATGTCTATTAAGCCTACGCGAGGTATTTTACTATTTGGTCCTCCTGGAACAGGTAAAACAAAGTTAGCTCGAATTATAGCTCATGAAGCTAAAGCCTCGTTCTTTGCTGTTAGTGGGACAGAATTCACAAGTAAATGGTTTGGTGAATCTGAAGCAAATTTGAGAAAGATCTTTGAAGAAGCATATAATAACAGGCCTTCTGTATTGTTTTTTGATGAGATAGAAGCGTTTTTACCTAAACGAACGGAGTTATCTAGGTCTGATGCACCAGAGAAAGGTATTGTTGGCACATTCTTAGCTTATACAGATGGTATTGGTGATTTAGATGGTGTATTATTAGTTGGAGCAACGAATTATCCAAATTTGATTGATCCAGCAGCGTTACGCCCTGGCCGTTTTGATAAACTTATTTATATTAGCCCACCAGGTCTTGAAGCGAGATACAAAATTTTGGAAAGATACTTGGAAGGTAAGGAACTTGCATCTGATGTAGATTTGCGTAAATTAGCAAAACGTATGGAACGTTTTACAGGTGCCGATATTCAATCTGTGTGTACTGAGGCAATTAAAAAAGCAGTTAAAGATGGTGGAAATAAACCAAGGCCAATAACTATGTCTGATTTAGAGACTGCCGTTGAGGGTATTAAGCCGTCAGTTACATTTAAAATGTTGTATGAGTATGAATCTATAGCAGACCAATATGGTAGGCTTTCTAAAAAGAAAAAAGCAGAGGAAATTATTAGTAAGCCCCTTTTAAGTTGGGATGATGTGGTGGGATTAGAGGATGTAAAGGAGGCACTTTATGAAATGATTGAGATGCCTCTAGCACACCCTGAGTTATTCAAGGAATATCATATTAAACCAAGTAAAGGTGTTTTACTTTTTGGACCTCCTGGTTGTGGTAAAACTTTTTTGGCTAAAGTTGTTGCAAGTGAAGCGAAAGCTCACTTTCTTTATATAAAAGGGCCTGAATTATTACAGCAAGTTGTCGGTAAGTCAGAGGCGCAGTTAAGAGATTTGTTTATTCGTGCGCGTGAAAATACACCATGTATATTATTCTTTGATGAGATTGATGCAATAGGTGGTGCACGAGGAACAAGAGAAGAATCTGGCACTAAGATATTAACACAGTTTTTGACGGAAATGGACGGAGTAGAGGAATTGAAAGGAGTTATTGTTGTTGCGGCTACTAATCGCCCTGATACATTAGATCCGGCGTTAATGAGACCTGGAAGATTTGATAGGATTTTGTATATCCCTCCTCCAGATCGGCAAGCTCGATTAGGTTTGTTTAAAAAAGAGTTAGCTGGTAAACCAATTGCTGATGATGTAGATTACGAGCAACTGGCAGATATTACCAAGGATTATTCTTCAGCGGATATTGTTTCAATTTGTAATATGGTAGCAATGGATGCGGCAAAAGATACCTTACATTTAGGTAAAAAGCAACTTATCACAATGCAAAGATTACAGAATCTTATTGAGAAAACGCCTCCATCAATTACTGCAACTCAACTTGCTATTTATGAATCACTTAAAGATAAAATGCAACGGTAGGTAGTAAGTAGCACATTCGCTTTGCTCAGTGTAAAATCCGTGGAAAAATCTCCTCCTTCTTGTATTTCGATGGTATATTTAGAATAGCTCCTAGATGCCCTTCGAAAACAAATAAAATGGAACAAAAAAGAATAGGATAGTAAGTT
>JAINCR010000088.1 GCA_036574215.1 Caldisericaceae bacterium | reverse complement strand
TTTGTTCCATTTGATACATCCAATAGATACAAGGATTGATCTTGTAAAGATTCATATATTAAATAATAATTCAAAATGCTAAAGGTATTACTTCCAAAAAAACCATTAAGGACTTCATATTTGTTTCCATTTGTGCTTGTAAGCAAAACAGTTTCCCCACTTGCTACAATTATATATTTTCCATTTGAGGACAAATACATGAAGGTATAGTCAGTATCGCTATCTCCTAAAAGTTTTGTTTTGGTGTTATCATCCATGTCGTAAGCCCAAAGTGACCATTTTCTTAGATGAGGATCTTGCATTTGGTATACTATCTTATTGCTATTGGGAATAATGATAAAACCATAAGGCATTGGGTGCGTAATACCTTCCTTTTCATTGGCAATTTTTTGCTTATTACTTCCATCAACATCCATAATCCAAAGGGAATACTCTTGAGAGCCGGTAGGAGCAAATGTAAAAATAATTTTGTTATTTTTAGGATAGAATTTAACTTCATAGCAATCGCCTTGTAAATCTTTAGTTAAGTCATTTTGAGTCTTACCATCTACTGAAACTTTCAAAATAGACCGATTACCAGTGGTAGGATTTGGGTAAAGAAGAATTATCTCATAATCGTTATTGACAAACGAAACAAAATATCCATAAGGAAGGATTGTTTTAAAACTTCCATCTATACTTGTAAGATAACTTATTTCTTTGCCATTGTAGGAGAAGTTAAAAAAGAGTTTTGTTCCATCTTCTGAAAAAACAGTTAATTCAGTAAAAATTTTTCCATTGACAGTATCAATTGCGGTTAGTGAAATGGGCACATTGCCTGTAAGATTAACTTGCTTACTTCCATCAAGTCTTGCGGAGAAATAACAATCTTTCTTAAGCATAGGATCAAACGCTGTGAAGATAATCCAATTAGAATCTTTTGAAATGATGTATTCTCCAAATTGTGTTCCACTTCCACTTTTAGGTGATTCTAAACCTTCTGCAACATTTACTTTACTGCCATTATCTAAATCCAAAACCCATATGGAAAAAGGCTCTTCAGTTTCAAAAACGAGTTTATTACCTTTTAACATAGGGCTAAAAAAGGTTTTACCAAGCCCTTTTGTAAGTTCTGTCAATTCATGTGTTTTTGTATTAAGGCTCCAAATCGAAGTGGTTGGGAGGTTCTCTGATGGACGTGAAGTATAAATAAAACTATCTTTATAAAACCCAATTCCCTGTATGAACTCCTTGTTACTTATATGAGAAAGTTCTGTAACTTTACCTTTTTCGTCTATTTTTAAAAAGCTTTCATTTGTTTTTACTAAGATAGGAGTAGAAGTTATTTTGGTAAAGAAACTCCACGCTACAACAATTGCGGAAATAATTACAAATAAAGCTATAACCCCTTTTATGATTTTGATTTTCATTTAACTCCTCCTTATTCTTTAATGCATGTTGCATCATTTACGCCATCTTGCCTAAGTAATTTAGTTACCTATCTAAATTATATACGAAATCACTTTTACCTAAAGAAAAATCTTCGGATGATTTTTAATACCATCTTTCTGTAATTTCTTACCAATTCAAAACCACTGCAATTGAATAATTTTTTAACCCAGCTTAATTAATAATTTCTTAAAATTTTGAAATCTAATAACTCTTAAAAGTACTTGCAAACTCCAAAAAATTTTGAAATATCGATTAAAGTTAATAAAATAAAAAAGTGCAGGTAGTAAACAAAAGTAAGACCATGAAAGTAGCACAATTAGGCAGAAAACTTTTTTTAGAAAGTATCAAGCGTCATTATTAGTGTTATAAGCAATTTGGTGTGAAGTTTCTTTTCCAAAAACTAACCTCAATACTTTCACAGTTGTATTTGCCATATGTTATTCACCTCCTTATGCAGAATAATTCTTAGTTGATACTCGCCTTATATCAGCAACTGGGTCAACTAAAAGTTAGCAATTGCAACAGCTATGTCATAAAGGTCTTGGTCGGTTGCAGTGGCTCTAATGTTCCTAATGATCTCTCTTCTTGTAGTTGTTCCAGATGTAAACTCAATCTCTAAACTTCCTAAATTCTCCGCTACAGTCATCTTTCACCTCCAAATAATTTTTTTTAATTTTGCACGTGCGAAATTTTTTAATTAACTCTTCACATATAAATATACAAGGGGGAAAGAAGTTTTAAAAAATTGCAAGTGTGATAAAAATGCTTTTTAATAGAAAATCCGAGTGAATTGAAAAAGGAAATTACTTCAAAGTTTTTTACTAAATGATTTTAATTTTTATAAAAATCGGTTGAAAAGGAGCAAAAATTTAGGTTTTTACGTGAGGTAATAATTCGGTATCATATAAGTTTTAATACATCGTGTGCAGAGTTTTTTAAAATTTTATTATAATATAAATATGAATTTTAATTCAACATGGCTAACAGTTATTTTGCTATTTATAGGTTCTTATTACCTATTTCTATTTATAGAATCCTTTAAGGTAAAAATAAAAAACGTTTTACCTTTAAATAGCTATTTCTATTTTTTAATAATTCCTGCAAAGAACGAAGAGAAGGTAATAGAAGTCACAGTTAGAAAGTGTTTAAAACTTAAGGGTACTAACTTTAGAATAATAGTGGTGGATGACAATTCAACAGATTCCACTTCAGAAATAGTTAAAGGAATAGCTGAAAAGAATGATAAAGTGATACTATTGCATAATCCTCCAAACCAGAAAAAGAAGGGTAAAGGTGCGGTATTGAACTTCGCATTTAACCAGATTAAATTTGCCCTTTCTAAAAACTTTGTATTCCCATTAAATTTACCTGCAGATTTTAACAACAGATTTGACTATGAACACATCATAATAGGTGTTTTTGATGCAGATGCTTCTCCTTCTTCCAACATGTTAGAGGAAATCTCAAAAGTGTTTTCAGAAGAAATGGTTGATGCAGTTCAAACTGCAGTAAGGATATCAAATAGAAACCAGTCAATACTCGCTAAAATGCAAGACGTAGAATTTATTGGTTTTAGCAGAATCATTCAAAAAGCACGCTCACATTTTGGCAGTGTGGGATTGGGAGGCAATGGGCAATTTACAAAACTATCCTCTTTAATTAAAATCGGGCAAGAACCTTGGGGAGATACCCTTACAGAAGACCTTGAGTTAGGGTTAAGGCTTATATCACAAGGGAAAAGATTATCTTTCACGGATAGGGCTATTGTGGAACAAGAAGGGCTTATATCCCTAAAGGCACTCATAAAGCAACGTTCAAGATGGCTTCAGGGACATTTTATGAACTGGATGTATATTCCATCTATAATAAAAGCCAAAATACCATTGAAAACTAAGATTGACTCTTTTATATACATTGTTTTTGTATCTGTTGTTTTTTTAGTTGGCTTTTCGATTACTGCGTCTGTTCTCAGTATTTTGCATATAATATCTGTGAGTAATAGCATGCTCTCAATTTTTTACAATAAAAATTTTCTGCTCGGAACACTTGCTTTACTTCTATACTCATTTGTATTTATTCCAATGTTTATCTATAGCGTTTTTAAATTTTACAAAGAAAACTCTTTTTTAAAGAAGATGCTGTACATATTCTTATTTGCTGTGTATACATACATATGGCTTCCTGCAGGTATCATTGGACTATACCGCCTAATAAGAAAAAAGAGTGAATGGATGAAAACTGAAAGAGTTGGTGTAGTTCCACGCTCTCAGTATAAAATTCCATCGAACAATTTTGCTTATGAAAGAAGAGCGGCGCCAAGATATGTATATCACAATTTTTCATTCATAAACGGTGAACCTTGTTTTGTTGAGAACGTAAGCGAAACGGGAATTAAGATTATAACAATACCAAACAAGTTTGATAAAGGTGAAATTGTTGATATCAATTTTCCCAATATGGTAGAAAAGAAAGCAAGAATAGTTTGGTGTAGGACAAAAGAAAGAATAGCTGAGATGGGGTTTGAATTCGTTGCCAAAAACTAACAGGAAAGTTATTTATAACCATACAACTAATAAAAAGTGTTAGGTTGTCAATTTAAGAGATAGATATCTGATTACAGTGCTTACTCTGATACTTATATAAAAATACGCATGAATGACGAAAGATTTTTGAAAGATTGCAAGTATTAATGAGATAAAAAGACTTTGTTAGTCTAAGCTCCCTTTCGTGAATTCGGAGGAAACTAAACCAAATTTAAAGGGGAATCACTTTAAAGATTTTTACTAAATGATTTTAATTTTCCAAATACTTCAGGTTAAAAATAATTTGACTAAAGGAAGCTTGTTAAAATCCAAAAAACTATACTTTTCAGAGATAATACAAGAAGTATTATGTAAGTTATTATGTTTCCAACCCAAACCGCATTTTTTATTTTTGATGTGCTTACAGACTTAAAAAATTGTTTAACGATAAAGTATTCAATAACAACAGAAATAAAGAAAGTTACAATTAGACTAAAAATGAGGTTGTAAATTGTGCCAAGATAATATGGTGTGAAAAGAGATGGAAAAAGTTTATATAACATACGGAATAATGGAGAATATAAAAATATATCTACTAGCAATAATGTAGGAATACCAGATACCATCGAAACCAAATTTGCAATTGCTGAAGGCAAGAGAGTATTTTTAATACCGACTTTTAAAATTGACTCATATACTAAAGCCTCTACATAAATAATTAAGATTAAAACAATTAATGTTTCTAAAGAGGACTCTTTAGTGAGCTTAATTCCTGCATCAGCATGTACAGGAGATGGTATTAAAAGAAAACAAAAGAATAAAAGCACTTCACCTAATTTCTTCATAATTATCCCCTTATCTTCACAAAATTCCTCATTAGATGCAATTATATTATACAATTTTTAAGTAATGTTGAAATTATGTCTTGTGGGATACTAAGGACACCTTAATTATCTTTTTGTGAGCAAAAACCTCTTTTATTTTCACAGCATAGACTACCACTCTCTGTAATTTTAAACTCACTATACATCTATAATGGTTTTTTAATACGAAATTTTTGGTCGGATACCTCA
>JAINCR010000087.1 GCA_036574215.1 Caldisericaceae bacterium | reverse complement strand
CCTTCAAGTATCTTTAATAATCCCTGTTGGACCCCTTCGCCTGAAACATCTCTTGTTATCGAAGGGTTTGCAGTTTTACGGGCTATCTTATCAATTTCATCAATATAAGCAATACCTTTTTCAGCTTTTGCAACATCAAAATCTGCAGCTTGAAGAAGCCTTTGAATTATATTTTCGACATCTTCTCCAACATATCCTGCTTCGGTAATGCTAGTTGCATCAGAAATGGCAAGTGGAACATCGAGTAATCTGGAAAGAACCTGTGCAAAGAAAGTCTTACCAGAACCCGTTGGACCAATGAGTAAAATATTACTTTTTTCTATTTCGATATCTTTTTTATCTTGGTATATTCTTTTGTAATGGTTATATGCTGCAACTGAAATTACAATTTTTGCTTCTTCTTGCCCTATAATATACTGGTCTAGATATGCCTTTATTTCTGTTGGCTTGGGTATATTGTTTTTTACATTCTTTTTTCGAGTTTCTTTAGTTAAAAGGTTATAAGCTTTCAAAATACATTCGTTACAAATATACACACCATTTGGCCCAGCTATAAGTCTATCAACCTCGCTATAAGATTTTCCACAAAAGGAACAACGCAATTCGTCCAACTATACCTCCTAAGTTGATCTTACAGAAATAATTTCATCAATTATTCCGTATTCTTTTGCTTCCTCAGGAGACATAAAATAATCCCTTTCAGTATCCCTTTGGATTTTTTCCTCAGGTTGACCTGTATGCTTTGAAAGTATTTCGTTAATCATTCTTTTAATTCTAATGAGTTCTTTTGCTTGAATCTCTATATCTGTTGCCTGCCCTTGAGCTCCACCCCAAGGTTGATGGATAAGTATCCTTGAATGAGGTAAAGCATATCTTTTGCCTTTTCTTCCCGCTGCAAGTAAAACTGCTGCAAGAGAAGCTGCTTGCCCAAGGCAAATTGTTGCAACAGGTGCTTTTATATACTGCATCGTATCGTATATTGCCATCCCCGGAATTACTTCACCACCAGGGCTATTTATATAAAGGTATATCTCCTGTGTAGAGTCAAGAGATTCAAGATAAAGTAATTCTGCAACAATCAAGTCAGAGTGATATGTTTCAATTTCACCAGTTAAAAATATAATTCTATCCTTTAACAATCTTGAATAAATATCAAAACTAATCTCACCTCTTCCGGTTGTTTCAACAACACTTGGTATAATCGGCAAATTAATCACCTCCAAATTCTATTATAGCATTTTCTTTTAATATTGAAAGTGCTTTTGTTCTTAAAATTACGTTTTTAAGGTAATTTCTAAGTTCATTTGTGAGGGAAATTTTTGAACTGTCAAGGTTTTCTTCCTTTACCAACCTTTCAAAGGCTTCTTTAATTTCATCATCAGAGGCTTGAATATCGTATTTTTTTATAATCTCCCTAATGACTAAATCTTTTTTAAGTTCTTCAACAATATCTTCTTTTAACTCTTTTTTAAACTCATCAACTGTCTTACCTTCTTTTTCTAAAAGGTTTTGAAGTTTCAATCCTCTTTTAATATATTCTCTGTCAAGCTCTTTAAATCTCTCTTCTGTTGCCTCTTCAATATAACCAGAAGGAAGCTCACAATCCAATTTTGATGCAAGGTAATCAAGTGCTTTATTCCCACGGCTTTCTTCAGCTTGCAACTTTTTATTCTCAAATATCTCTTTCTTTATCTTTTCTTTAAGGTCATTTAAGGAATCAGCTCCAACCTCTTTTGCAAAATCATCATTTAATTCTGGCGATTTTTTACTTTTTATAGATACTACCTTAAATCGAACAAATGTATTGTTTGTATTCACATCAAATTCATCATTTTGACTCTTTCCAATGATTTTTTCATTAAAATCACCGATAACTTTATC
>JAINCR010000086.1 GCA_036574215.1 Caldisericaceae bacterium | reverse complement strand
CATCTTACGTGGTAGTGTTATTTACGATAGAGCGATTGGTATAGTAGGTAAACCTGGCTACGGAAGATACATAAAAAGCAAAAGTTAAAGAAGTTATTTTTTGCATTTTTTATAAATAAAAAGGGCTTTAAAGCCCTTTTTATCATTTTTCGCCTTTAACAAAAGGCTCACCCAAACTTGCAGGCGAACCTAAATGTTTTCTTATCAATTCTCTTGCAGTAATTAGTAGAATTAAAAGAGTTGCAACATAAGGTGTCATTTTTAGTATTGGAACTGGTATACCAAGTGGTTGGAGTATATACTGCAAAACATCAATTGTTCCAAAAAGATAAGAAACAAGTATTGCTTTAAGCGGATCCCATTGAGCAAAGATTGTAAGAGCAATAACTACCCAACCTCTTCCGCCTGTCATTCCTTCAATCCAAGAAGGCATATAAGCTAAAGTTAAGTAGGCACCAGCAAAACCACTAAAACAACCACCGACAAAAGTTGCAATATACCTTGTTAATGCTACGTTAACTCCTAAAGAATCAGAAGCTTTAGGGTTTTCACCCACGGATCTTAAATTTATGCCCATCCTGGTTTTAAAAAGTATAAACCAAGAAATTATTGCTAAAATTATTGCCAAATAGAAAAGGGGGTCTCTAATGAATAAAATTTTGCCTAAGAATGGTATTTTAGATAAGATTGGGATGATAATTTCTGAAAACCTCACAGGTAATGGTATTCCAATATAGCTTTTTCCCAACATTCCTGCGATTCCTGTCCCTATCATTGCAATTGAAAGTCCTGATAGAACTTGGTTTCCATTTAAAGTAATCGAAATAAACGCATGTAAGAGGGCAAGTATTCCACCTGCAAGTATCCCACTTAAAAGACCAATTAACACATTCTTTGTTATGTAAGTTATACTAAAACCAACAATTGCGCCAAGAGCCATCATGCCTTCAACTCCGAGATTAAGGATACCAGATTTTTCTGTGATTATTTCTCCAGTTGTGCCAAGCAAAAAAGGAGTTCCAGCAACCATTGCTCTTGCTAATGTAGACACAATTAAGTCAAACATTTTATCACCTTCTTATCATAATTTTATACTCTGTAAAAAAGTTACCAATTATCATAAAGACCAGAATAAAACCGTTAAATGTATTGATGGTTGCAAAAGGAAAACCTAAAGAAGTTTGAATTACATCTCCTCCTACGAGTATTCCCCCGAAGAAAATTGCAGAAAAAATAGCTATAATTGGGTTTAATTGGGCAAGCCATGCAACAATTATTGCCGTATATCCATAACCTGACGAAATTTGTGCTGGATAAGTTAAGTGCCTGTGAATTGCAGAGACTTCTCCCACCCCTGCTACTCCTGCAAGTCCTCCTGAGATTAACATCATAATAATTGTTATTTTGAGAAAATCAATTCCAGCAAATTTTGCACTATTTGGATTATCTCCAATTACCTTTATTTCATATCCAAACTTTGTTTTTTCTATAAATAAAAATATTAAAAAAGAAACTGTCAATGCAATAATAACCAATGTTAAACTTATTCTTGAGCCAGGGATTTGTGGGAGTACTGCCGACGGAGGAAAGTTATCAGTGTAAGGAAACCCGTACTGTGTTTTTCCCTTCCAGGGTCCGTATACAAGGTATTCAATGAAATCTTCTGCTATGTAGTTAAGCATAAGCGTTGTAATAATTTCGTTAATACTGAGCTTAACCTTTAGTATTGCTGGAATTATACCAAAAAGTCCACCTGCAAGAAATCCTAACAAAAACATAAGTAAAAGTGTTAAAAATGCAGAATGGTTTGGCCCAAAATTCAATGCAACCCAAGTAGCTACTGTTGAACCGACTAAAAGTTGGCCATTTGCTCCAATATTCCAAAACTTACCTTTGAAGGCTACTATAAGTCCTTGAGAGATAATAAGTAAGGGTATAGCCTTTGTTATAGTTTCCTTCAAGCCAAACGATGAACCAAATGAACTTTTCATAATCTTCCCAAATGCAAAAAAGGGATTCACACCTTTAAGTAAAAATATAAAACTTGAAAATATAACTGCTAAAATAATTGAAATAATATAAACACTATTAGTGAATCTCTTGGAAGTATTACCTCTTTTTTCAATATAGAAATGCATTTTATCCCCCTACATCTTTTTAGAACCAGCCATCATCAACCCAATTTCTTCAAGAGAAACATTCTCAGGTTCTACAATGCCTACAAATTCACCCTCAAACATCACCGCCATTCTATCACTTATTTGAAGAATTTCTTCAAGATCTTCTGAAACAAGCAAAACTGCACTACCTTCTTTTTTCTTTTTCACGAGCTCTTTTCTTACAAATTCTGTTGCAGCAATGTCTAAGCCATATGTCGGGTGAGCTGCAACTATTAATTTGGGTTTTTGTGCAGTTTCTCTTGCAAATATTAGCTTCTGGATATTACCACCAGATAGTAATTTCACTTTTGTATCGATTGAGGGTGTTGCTATAGAAAACTCTGAAATTAGGTTTGAAGTAAACTCTTTTATTTTAGAAAAATTAAGGATAGTCCTAACTGAGAATGGCATCTTATAATAAGCCTTTAGGACCGAATTTTCATATACCGATAAGTTTGGCGCAATACCAAATTTTATCCTTTCTTCAGGAATATGCGCAATCCCAAGTTCAGCGATTTCCCTTGCATTTTTATTCTGGATTTCTATTCCGTCAATCATTATTCTACCCTTTTTTACTGGCCTTAAACCAGTTATAGCCTCAACAAGCTCCTTTTGTCCGTTTCCAGATACACCTGCTATTCCTAAGATCTCCCCTTTTCTAATTTCAAAACTTAGGTTTTTTACAGCATCAATTCCCTTATCGCTCACCACAGTAATATCCTCTATTTTTACAACAACAGAATTATCCTCTACTTTCTCCTTTTTGAAATCAAATAAGATTTCTCTCCCAACCATCATTTTTGCAAGTTCTCTTTTTGAAGTCTCTTTTGTGTTCGTGGTTCCAACTACTTTCCCCTGCCTTAATACTGTCACATTGCATCCAAGTTCAAAAACTTCTTCTAATTTGTGTGTTATAAATATTATAGAGTGGTTGTTTTCTATTAGTTTTTTGATTACTTTAAATAATTCTCTTACCTCTTGTGGGGTTAACACAGAAGTTGGCTCATCCAAAATGAGAAGCTTTGCTCCTCTGATTAAAGTTTTTAGTATTTCAACTTTCTGTTGTTCACCAGCAGATAACTGCCAAATTTTTGCATTTGGATTTACATGAAGACCTATTTCTGAGGAATATCGCTCAATTAACTTAGAGATATTTTTAGTTGGATTTAAAAATGGGATATTTTCTAAGCCAAGAGCAATATTTTCAGCAACGGTATGGTTTTCTACAAGCATGAAATGTTGATGCACCATTCCAATGCCATATTTCATTGCAGCTCTTGGAGAATCAATATATACTTCTTTACCGTTAATTTTTATTTCTCCGCTATCCTGCTTATATATACCAAAAATAATGTTCATTAATGTTGTTTTTCCCGCCCCGTTTTCGCCTAAAAGAGCAAGAACTTCTCCACTTTCAATCTTTAATGAAATTTTATTATTTGCAATTACTCCCGGAAATTCTTTGTAAATATCAACTAATTCAAGTGATTTAAATTCAAATTTATTTTCAACCAAGGTCCTACTCCTTCCTTATAAATGTATAGGGGGACAAGCCCCCTATAGAAAACCTAATTACTAACCTTTTTATTGTTTAGGAATTTCTCCTACCACATTGTCAACAAACCAATCTATACTCCAAAGCATGTCGTGAGATGCTCTTTCTCCAGCTTTCAAGCGAATGTTCCCTTTTTGATCTTTGATTACTCCTGTAAATGGATCAAAAAGGACAGTTTCCTCACTCATCTGTTCTGCTCGTTTAAATATTAAATCATAGACGCTAATCTTCCCAAGAATTGGGTCATTAACAAATTTGTTTTTAAGTTCATTTTCAAATTTGGGGTTAATTGGGTTATTAAAATCTGCACCAAAAATGCATGAGTCTTCATGCATAAGCCACCAGTAATCTTTGGAGGTCCAAGCATTACCATAAACTCTTAGAAGGATGTCTTCATATATAGGTGTCCAGTCCGACAGTTGTCCTGAAACAACTGTGTCAGGACCATATTGAAGCATTGGACTGTAGTGTGAGAATGTATAGATTTGTTGTCCCTTTTTGGTGTGTTCTTCTCCAACATCAACAATTGCTGTTGAATCTTCTGTAAATGCAAGGGCGTCAACCCCTTCTGAAATAAGGGATTCTGCTGCTTCTTTTGCTTTTGCGGGGTCATACCAAGAGAAAAGCCAACGCACATAAACTTTTGCATTTGGATTAACCTCTTTTATACCAAGTGCAAAAGCATTGATATGTCTTACTACTTCTGGAATTGGGTGAGCAGCAACATAACCAATCTTGTTAGTTTTTGTTAATGCACCGGCCATTAAACCAGTAAGGTAATACGCTTGATAAAGTTCGGAAAAATACGTTCCCAAATTTGTATCTCTCTCATATCCAGAACAATGTTCAAAAATTACATTCGGGTACTTTTTAGCTGCTTCAACAGTTGCATTCATAAAGCCAAAACTTGTTGTAAAGACAATATCACACTTCTCTTCAGTTACAAGTCTATCAATGTATCTACCAGCATCAGCTTCTGGAACAGATTCTATATAAACAGTTTTCAGCCAGGGAAATTTTTTCTCCAAAGCCTTTCTTGCTTCATCGTGCGCTGCAGTCCATCCATAGTCTCCAGTTGGACCAACATAGATAAAACCAGCTTTAACAGTTTTTTCTTGCACAGTAGGTTGTGGTTGCTGAGATGTTTCTTGGGGCTTACAAGATACAGTAGTGAAAACAAGTGACAGCAACATCAATACTACCAACACGACCTTTAAAGTCTTTTTTACCATACACTACCTCCTCTTTTTTAAGATTGAAATTTATAAGAAATTTTAGTATTTTTTTACAAAAAAATCAATAGGTTAATAAAGATTCATTTAATTTGTATTATAATTATTGAAGAAAGTTGTAAGAAACAAGTAGCAATATCGGTATTGAAAGGAGCTATGCAATGGCTTACATTAAACATTTAAAGTGTTTAGTTTGTGGAAGAGAGTATCAAGAAAACGAGGTAATGTATACCTGTCCTCACTGTGGCAATGATGGACTTTTAGAGGTAAATTATGATTACGAAAAAATTAAAGAAGTTTTCACTCCTAATTACCTTAAGAATAACGACAATTTTACTATGTTCCGATATTTGCCTCTTCTTCCGATAAATGATTACAAAAAAATTGGCCCACTTAAAGTTGGATTTACCCCACTATATGAAGTAAAAAATCTAAGAGAAGATTTGGGAGTTACAGGTTTATTTATAAAAGATGATGGAAGAAACCCGACGGCTTCTCTTAAAGACAGAGCTTCAGCAGTTGTTGCTGTAAAAGCACAAGAACTGGGCTTAAAAGAAATCACATGTGCATCAACTGGAAATGCGGCATCTTCGCTTGCAGGGGCAACTTCCTCGCTTGGGTTAAAAAGTTACATCTTTGTGCCAAAAAATGCTCCTAAAGCCAAGATAACACAACTTTTAGTATTTGGAGCAACCGTTTTTGCAGTCAATGGCTCATACGATGAGGCCTTTGAACTTTCAATTAAAGCAACAAAAGAATTTGGTTGGTATAATAGAAATACTGGTTTTAATCCTTACACGGTAGAAGGTAAAAAAACAGTTGCTTTAGAAATCGCTGAGCAACTCAACTTCGATGTTCCTGACTACGTTTTTGTGTCAGTAGGTGATGGAAACATTATCTCAGGTGTCTATAAAGGATTTCTTGATTTGTTAGAACTTGGTTTTATAAGTAAAATGCCCAAACTTGTTGCTGTCCAAGCGGAAGGCTGTAAACCAGTTGTTGATGCTATTAATGGTGATGGTGTTATAAGGCCAGTTGTTCCTACAACCATTGCTGATAGTATTTCTGTAGGGATACCTCGCTCTGGTATTATGGCAGTAAACTACGTTAAAAAATCTGAAGGGTTTGGTATTAGTGTTAGTGATTCTGAGATACTTTACGCCATTAGATATCTAGGAAACAAAAGCGGCATTTTTGCAGAGCCAGCTGCAGCAGCTTCTTTTGCGGGATACTTAAAATCTTTAAAAAGTAAATTAGTTGACAAATACGATAAAGTTGTTGTTATAATTACCGGTAACGGTTTGAAAGATATAGAAAATGCAATTAAATCTGTAAATGAACCACTCTTTATTGAGCCTAATATTGAGGAAGTAAAAAAATTGATAAATAAAATAAGTTAATTACTCCGCTAGGGGCATAATACTTACAACTTTCTCTTTATTAACAAGAATAAAATCTTTCTTTATGAAAATATCTTCGGAATTAACTATTTTTATTTCTGCTTCGGTAACAGCAATGAATACTGTCTCTTTAAGAAACTTATTTAATGCATCTGACAAACGAATATTTGCAGGGACAAAAATAAAGCCTCTAATAATAAACCTTTCTGTCAAAATCTCTACTTCAATTTTTTTTAAGTTTGGGTTTATAGCCATTTCGTCACCTTAATAATTAAAGGCAGGTTATACCTGCCACAGTTTTACTTCTTTTTTACATCCTTTTGTTTTTTCTTAACACTAGGAGGAATGTAATACCTCCTCTTTTTAATTTCAGCATAGATGCCATCTTTGGCGCATTCTCTTCTAAATCTCTTTAGCATGTCCTCTAAGGACTCATTTTGTCTTCTACGAACTTCTGCCACTGGTTTTCCCCTAACTCTTGTTAGGATAATCGCCTCCTTTCAATTTTTCTCTAATCAAGTTTACAGATTTTTAGAATATTGTCAATAGTTTTGAGGCATATACAACAAAAATTTCTTAAAATAATGGGTAATTTTTTCTTGCAAAATATTACTTTTTTAGTTATAATTTATTAGAGGTGAAAAATGAGTGAATTTATACAAAATAACTTAACAAGAGAGGAAAGAATAAACTTAATGAAAAACTTACTTATTGACATGGACAAAGGGCTTATTACCCCACAAGAGGTAAAAGAACGCTTTGGGAAAATTCTTGAAAATGTTCATCCTGCAGAAATAGCAATAATAGAAAATATTCTTATAACACAGCATCACTTTCCGCAGGAAAAAATACACAAATTATGCGATGTGCATATTGATATCTTTAGAGAATCTCTTGATAAAGAAAATATAGATCTCCCTAAAGAACACCCTCTGAAAATATTTCTAAGTGAGCATAAAAATATTTCCCAAATTCTAAAGAAACTCTTAGATATTGCAAAAAATATTGAAGAATCAAGCTTAAGTCAAATTCCGCAGATTCTTAAAGAAAATAATGAGTTATTTGAACTTGTTTTTGATATTGAAAACCATATGGTTAGAGAAGAAAATGCTTTATTCCCATTTTTAGAAAAACACGATGTAATACAGCCTCCACAAATTTTGTGGAAGGAGCATGATTCTCTAAGAAAACGCTTTAAAGAAGTTCGATCTTATCTTTCTAAGGAAACAGATTTTACATTAGATGATCAGAAAAATTTATCTACCTTATTAAAATACATTGTTGATTTAAAAGTTTCTCACATTTTTAAAGAAAATAAAATCTTATTTCCTACTGCAATTGATAAACTTACAACAGAAGAATGGGAAAGTGTGTTTGAGAGCATGCTTGATATAGGGTTTGCTAAATATACAGACCAAGAGTTAACTCAAAAACGTAATTACGTTGAAAAAAATGAATTTATAAGTGGTTATTTGAATCTTAAAACAGGAAAATTCAAATTAGAAGAATTAGAAGCAATTTTCGAAACCATACCAGTTGAAATAACGTTTATTAATAAAGATGATATTGTTCAATTTTTCAATAGAGGCGACAAAAGAGTATTTGTAAGAACTAAGGCTGTTTTGGGAAGGACTGTGCAAAACTGCCATCCTCCAAAAAGTGTTCATATAGTAAATAAGATACTTGATGATTTCAAAAGTGGAAAGCGTTCTTTTGTAGATTTTTGGATAAATCATAATGATAGATTAATATATATAAGATACTTCGCTGTAAGAGATGAAAATGGTAATTATTTAGGAACACTTGAATTGACGCA
>JAINCR010000085.1 GCA_036574215.1 Caldisericaceae bacterium | reverse complement strand
TATCTATTGGATGTATCAAATGGAACAAAATTCAAGATAAAGGAAAATTTTGTAGATTTCATTACGGGAGCTCAATGCCAAATTTCTACTAACGGTAAAGACATCTTGATTGGTGCTGCAACAAAAGACGGCTTACCCACATATTACCTATTTAACACTCAAAACCGTAAGTTTACAGATCTGAACAAAATAATAAGTGCTAAAATAGATTTTGCGAATTTTTACCCATAAAAGAGTTTTGAGTAGAAGATAGTTAGCCACGTTTTAAGCAATACCTGATTTACAGTTTTGATAGCTTTTAAGTAAGGCATTGAAATAGAATTCTTATCTAAATTTAGAGTATTTCAAACTTGTGAATTCATAAATTTATAGTTATGACCAAAAGTTTTCAATTTAAAAATAGGAAAAGCACGTTATGAAATAATATCTTTTTAAGCTAAAGATAAGGTAAACAAAAATCAAAAATTGACAAACGTCATTTTAAAATAGAAAAGAATACAAAACAATTTAATAATCCTGACTAGAAAATAGGAAAAGTAGGATTAAAATATCAAACTTCTAACTTGGAAATAAAAATAGAGGGCTTAAACCCTATCTCTCTTGATTCTATAAAAAATATTAGTCGTGGTTATAAGTGGTGCCGAGGGACGGAATTGAACCGCCGACACGTGGATTTTCAGTCCACTGCTCTACCGACTGAGCTACCTCGGCACATGGTGGGCGAAAGAGGATTCGAACCTCTAACTTCTTGCGTGTAAGGCAAGCGTTCTACCGTTGAACTATCCGCCCAAATGGTGCTGGGAGTGGGAGTCGAACCCACACGGGGGTGCCCACACGCCCCTCAAACGTGCGCGTCTGCCAATTCCGCCATCCCAGCATATTAATTTAAAATACTTTGAAAACGTTTAAAAATACTGTTGTAAGGACGAATAGTATTCCAAAAACGATAGCTAAACGCTCTAATAAAATATCTTTAGCAGTTTTATTATGAAAAACAGTTGCCCCACCAGAAATAGCACCAAGCCCAGCACCTTTTGGATCCATTAATAAAATGGATATGGTGGTACCCAAGGCAAAAACTAAGTCTAAAACAACCAATACAATCGCAAATGTGCTCATTTTTTTTCTTCCTTCCACATTATTATATAGATTTAAAAATAAATTTCAAGGGGTTTGCAGCATTTTTGTAAAACTTTTTGAAAAAACCGCTAAAAAAGAAAAACCCACTGCAACTTGCAGTGGGCAAACAAAACATTTTTACTAAAATTTAACCTAAATCTTCCAAGGCATCAACAGCTGGCAAAACCTTACCCTCAAGGAACTCTAAAAAGGCTCCACCACCTGTTGAAAGATGCGTTATACTATCTTGTAAGTTAAATTTTCTAAAGGCAGCAACAGTTTCTCCACCACCTACGACTGTTATAACTCCTTTCAAACTACCTATAAATTTTGCAAGTTCGTATGTTCCTTCGCTAAATTTCTCAATCTCAAAAACTCCAAGAGGACCATTCCAAACAAGTGTTTTTGCACCATTTATTTCGTTTTCGAAGAGTTTTACGGTTTTTGGTCCAATATCTACACCAATAAGGTTAGACGGCATCTCTTCAATATCGAAGATACCCGCATAACCTGATTCTTTTACTTCACTTGCTCCAACAACATCAACTGGCAAAACAATCTTTACTCCTTTTTTCTTTGCCTCTTCTAAAAGATTTTTTGCAACATCAAGTTTATCAACTTCACAGAGTGACATTCCTGTTTCATAACCAAGTGCCTTAAGAAAGGTAAAACACATACCTCCGCCTATGAGTATTTTATCGACCTTAGAAATAAGGTTTCTAATAAGGCCAATTTTATCTGACACTTTTGCTCCACCTAAGATAGCAACATAAGGTTTATCGGGATTTTCAAGAATCTTAGTAAGGGTGTTTATCTCTTTTTCCATCAACAACCCTGCAACAGAAGGC
This sequence comes from Caldisericaceae bacterium, assembly GCA_036574215.1. Lineage (NCBI taxonomy): Bacteria > Pseudomonadati > Caldisericota > Caldisericia > Caldisericales > Caldisericaceae > Caldisericaceae bacterium. The sequence continues at coordinate 11,191 of JAINCR010000085.1, read as the reverse complement.
AAATATTGTGTAATTCCTGCAGTAGAAGCAGCAATTCTATGCGCAGTTGCAAAAGCGTCATTCACAAAAATATCTCCAAGGCTTGCAAGTTGTTTTGCAAATTCAGGGTCGTTATCTTCTTCTCCTTTATGGAATCTGAGATTTTCAAGTAAAACCACTTCCTTAGGACTTAAAGATTCATTTATAAAAGACTCAACTTCATCCCCCACACAATCGTTAAGTTTATATACCTTAAAGCCCCCCAGTTTCTCAAGGACATCTTTTATGGGGTCCATTTTTAAAGATTCATCAAATCCTTTTGGGCGTCCGAGGTGACTCATAAGAATTACTTTTGCATTGTGTTCTCTTAGATAGTTTATCGTAGGCAAAACTCCTAAAATTCTAAATTCATCAAGCACTTTACCATCTTTTGTTATGGGCACGTTAAAATCAACCCTTACAAGAACCCTCTTGTTTCTCACATCAACGTCTTTTAGAGTCTTTTTAGGCATTTTACCTCCTTATTAGTATCCTGCCTTCTCAACGACTAATTTTGTTAAGTCAGCAACTCTACACGAATAACCCCATTCATTATCGTACCAACTAACCACATTCAAAAGATTACCATCAACTACCATGGTAGATAATGCATCAACTACACCAGAGTAAGTAATGCCTTTGAAATCGGAAGATACAAGAGGCTCTTCTGTATAACCAAGGATTCCCTTCATATAAGTTTCAGATGCTTCTTTAAGGAAGGCATTGACTTCTTCCTTTGTGCTGTCTCTTTTTAAAACTGCCTCAAAAACAGAAATTGAAACTGTAGGTGTGGGAACTCTTAAGGCAAACCCGTGCAGTTTTCCTTTTAATTCAGGAATTGTTAATGCAACTGCTTTTGCTGCACCTGTAGTAGTTGGAATAATGTTTGTTGCAGCAGACCTTGCTCTTCTTGGGTCCTTATGAGGAGAATCAAGAAGCCTCTGGTCTTGTGTGTAAGAGTGTGTTGTAACAAGAAAACCTTTTTCAATACCAATTTTATCGTGAATAACTTTAATAACAGGAGCAATACTATTGGTTGTGCAGGAAGCATTTGAAATGATAACATGTTTTTCCATATCAAGCAACTGCTCATTTACGCCAAGCACAACTGTTATGTCTTCTCCTTCGGCAGGAGCGGTAATGATTACCTTTTTTGCACCTGCCTGTATATGAAGCATTGCCTTTTCCCTTTTCGTAAAGGCACCAGACGATTCTATTACAATGTCAACACCAAGATCCTTCCAAGGAAGGTTAAGAGGGTCTTTTTCAGCAAACATTTTTGTTCTTCTACCATCAACTACAAGGTCAGTGCCTTCAAGTTTAATGTCCTTTTTCCATGTGCCATAGTTGGAATCGTGTTTTGCTAAGAAAACAAGTTGATCTGGTGGAAAAAGATCATTAATTGCAACAATTTCAATCTCAGGATAAACTTCCGTTAATCTTTTAAAAACTTGACGTCCTACACGTCCAAAACCATTAATCGCTACTTTCGACATATTTACCTCCTAATAATTTTTTCAGTTAATCCTCTAATTGTATCAAAAAACCAATTACAGTCAATAGTTATATTTTTCATTATATTACAGTGCAGAAGAAGAAATTATCATCAACCTGACTTCCTTTTGTTCGAATTTGGGATTTTTAGTTTTAATCTGTATTTTACAATAGTTCTTCTTTTTATGTCAATTCCCATTTGTTTAAAGATTTTTCCAATCTCTTCGTCTGTAAGAGGATTTGTTTTATCTTCGTTATCGATAATCTCTTTAAGTTTACTCAAAATGGCTTCTTCATCAAATTTTTCATTTTTATGTTTAAAAAAATACCTTAAAGGAAACAAGCCTCGCGGAGTAAGAATATACTTATTTTGAATAAGTCTTGAAAGAGAAGAATAGTCAAAGGTATCAGAAGCAAATTCTTCTAAAGAAAATTTTTTAAGACCATCACCTGTTTTAAAATATTCGGTATTTAAAGAGGCGATTCTATTACAAATATTTTCAAGGAGTTTATCCCTTTCCTCTATGATAGATAAAGACCAACGTGCTTCATCCAATAGGTTTTCAAATTCTTCTTTAGTCAATTTATTTTCCAATTTATTTAAAACCTTAGCATAACTTTCGATAAGTAAAACTTTCCTTCTTGAGGCGTTATTAATGGACGCTCTGTAAACTCCGCCATCTTCTTCTATGACAACATCGGGCAAATGTCTTATAAAATGTGGATTTTTGAATTTTGACCCAGGGCATACATCAAGGTTTAGAAGTTTTTCTCTTAAACTCTTAATAAAATCTACCTTTACTTTAAACTTTTTTAGTATAGGTTTAAAATCCTCTTTTAAAAGTTCATCAAAAAAATCAAGTATGATGTTTTTCTCAAGATTAGAAAGATTTCCATCACTTTCTAACTGAATGATGAGACATTCTTTTACATCTTCTGCACCTACGCCGGGAGGGTCAAGCGATTGAACAAATTTAAGTGCTTTTTCAAAAATCCTTTTTTTAACACCTAACTTTTGCATGATCTCTTCTTTGGGAGCGCTAAGGAATCCAAATTCATTGAGGTAGTCAATGATAAGACTTGAAACTTCTTTAATATCTTCGGGGATAGGAGAAGCATCAACCTGCACTTTTAGAAAGTCATACAAATTATCCTCCACTTCATCTATCACCCAATCAAACTCATCATAAACAACAACGTCATCCTCGTCAACAAACGGATTATTTTGGATTAAATCATCAATAAACTTATTAATTTCAATATTTGGAAGTGCAAAAACTCTTGAACGTAGTATAAGATACGGAAGAAATTTTTGTTTGAGTGTTTGCTTAATCTTATTCTTGTTTTCCATAATCCTTTAACTTCTTCAAGCGGTAGTATATTTCCTGTTTCGTCCATTTACCATTTGAGATGTTGGAAAGTTCCCTTAAGGATAAGTAGGGAAATTCGTATCTCAAATAGGCAACTTCCCTCAATTCAGATGGGAGTTTATCGAGAACTCCATTTTCTAAAAGAGACTTTATGGTTTGTAGGTGTGATGAAGCAGCTTTTGTAAGCCTCTTTAGGTTTGCAAACTCAAAATTTGCAACTCTATTTGCATTATTTGAAATAGATTTAACAGCTGCGTCTTTTTCGAGTTCTAAATACGCACTATTTGCACTAATAACGTAAAAGAACTCTTTTATGTTTTCTCTTCCTGAAATGTATATTTTGTCAACTTTTGTAGAATGCTTTATTTTAAAATGTGAAATGACTTGGGAAACAAAAATACATTCTGAAGGCTTTTCAAATCTCAATTCAAGGTGAAAAGATGGTGGAGTTGAAACTATACCACAACCTAAAAACACACCCCTTAAAAATGCTTTCTTCTCTTTTGTATTTGCTTTCCTTACTTGATCCATGATTTTATCACTATTAAAATCGTCTGAAGGATTCAAAAAGAAAACGTTATACATAGACCGATCTTTCGAAAGAATATCCGAAGCTCTATCAATATGAGCTTCATTAAAAATAGAGATAATTTTTCTTATAATGAATAATTCTTTTGAAGAAAATCCAATCATCAAATCTGAAGAATAAATTTTCTTTGCATTGGCAATAACAAAACCAAGGAGTTCAAAAAAACTATCACTCTTTACCGAGGAAAGCTCTCTTTTTACTCTGACGTTCAAACTTTCTTGTAGGCTATTTTCATTATTATTTCGCCTATGGAAACTGGATCGTGACGTATGAGACCACCTCTTTCGGTTGCAAAATCCCCAGTAATAACTTTTATATTTAACTTTTTAATATTTTCTAAATCTGCCTCAACAGGAAAAGAAGAACTATTTTCGTATTTCTCTAAAGAACTTGCACTAAACTGTTTCGTATTTACAATTGCATAATCAATAACATTTTCACCTAAAATTTTCACTATCTCCTTCACATGGTCGGAAGCTTTAAAGTCATCGGTTTCTCCATGTTCTGTCATTGCATTTACAATAAACACAACGGTTGCTTTAGAGTATCTAATGGTATCAGCAATTGAAGGAATTAGAAGCGGGGGTATGATACTTGTGAATAAACTTCCTGGACCTAAAACAATAACGTCAGCATCTTTTATATATTCTAAGGCAGGCAAGTAGGGTTTAATTTGCGGATCTTTAAGAAACACCCGTTTTATCTTTTTAAAACTTTCCGTGATCTCACTTTCTCCTTCAACAACTGTGCCATCTTCAAACTCTGCACAAAGAACTGCCTCTTCTTTTGTGAATGGCATTACAACGCCTTCAACATTTAATAATTTTGCAAGTTTTATTACAGCATCGCTAAAATCGCCTGTAATTTTTGTAAGCCCTGCAATGAGAATATTCCCCAAATTATGGCCATCAAAACAGGAAGATTGCGCTTTAAACCTATAAGAAAGGATTTTTCTTGCTAAGGAATTTTCTTCTGTAAGGGCAATAAGGCAATTCCGTATATCTCCAGGAGGGGGTATAGAAAGCTCTGCTCTTAACCTACCAGAAGATCCGCCTGAATCTGCAACGGTAATTACCGCAGCAATCTTTAGAAATTTACCTCTTAAACCTTCTAATACCGATGTTGTCCCAGTTCCACCACCGATATTTACAATCTTCTTTTTAAGACTATCTTTTTTTCTTTCAAATAGCATTGCCATGATTTCATCATCTGATTTATCAGGGATGAGCGCTCTTGTTATAGATTTAATCAATAAAGAAATACCAAAAAATATCAGAATAAAACTTGTTAAAATTAACAAAAGTGCAATTATTTCAACAATAAGGTTTTTTAAAGGAGTATCCAAGTATTTTCCAATATAAAGAGAATTTGACAAGAAATTTTCGTTTTGGGTTATAGTTACAAGAAACAAAAAGACCGAATAGATAACTAAAAGCACTCCTATAATAATCATTAGAATGTATCTTTTGATACCAATACCTGGTAAAAAAAATCTCAGTTTACTATTCTCTATTCTCATTTTTAAGATCCCTATGGAATATGCTTACATCATAACCAAATTCTTTCAACCTTTTTGAAATGATCTCTCCAAGTGCAACTGACCTATGAACTCCCCCGGTGCAACCAAAAGAAATCGAAAGGTATGATTTGCCCTCCCTTATGTAAAAGGGTACGAGGAAAAGAAGAAAATCTAAAAGTTTATCGATAAACGCTTTAGTCTCTTTGAACTTAAGAACGTATTCTTGAATTTTACTATCAAGGCCTGAATACTGTGTTAATGTTTCCTCATAAAATGGGTTTGGGATAAAACGAACATCTATTACAAGGTCAGAATTTAAAGGAATACCAAATTTATAACCAAAAGTTGTAATGAGAATTTTCAAGGCTTTTTTACCTTCGAGTGTCAAAATTTCTCTAATTTTTGCCTTTAGGTCTTGGGTTGTAAAATGAGTTGTATCAATTACTACATCAGCAATTTCCTTTATTGGGGTAAGTTTTAACCTTTCCTCTTTTATCTTGTGAGGTAATGGAGAAGAAACATCATCGTTAAAAGGATGCCTTCTTCTTGTCTCTGAAAACCTTTTAATAAGTGTTTCGTCGGATGCTTCAAGGAAGATCACTTTTAAGGAGGTATCATCCCTTTTGCGTAATTCTTCTACTATCTTTGGAAATTGCTCAAAAAAGTCTTTACTTCTTACATCAATAACTGCGCATACCTTATTTATATTGCCGAAAGTTTTTGAAACAATCTTTAAAAAATCGTTAATAAGAGTTGGAGGAAGGTTATCTATGCAATAATAGCCAAAATCTTCCAGCACTCCAACGCTTTTGGTTTTACCTGCGCCACTTAAACCTGTTATAATTACAAAATTTATTTTTTCATTCATTAAAATATTATACATCCATTTTTTATATTACAAATTTTAAAGAAAGACACTTTTTACTAAAATTTTTAATGTAATTTGAGTATAATATATATTAGAAGATTACTTAAGGAGGAAAAAATGGCACTAACAGGTGATTTAAGTGAACTTAATTTAAAAGGAATTTTAAATCTTATTTCCTCTATGAAAGGAACTGGGAAACTTGAAATCTTTTCTGATTCTATTCACATATTCCTTTATTTTAAAGATGGCAACATTATTAATGCAGAAGGAGATAAAGACCCTGTTTCTTCTTTTCAAAAAGCCTGTGGACTTACATCTGGTAAGTTTGAGTTTATAATGACTACTGATGTAAAAGAAAGCAATGTTGCAAAAACATTACAAACATTGACAAATGACATTGATAACATCGCAAGTAGGTGGGAAGAAATCCGCAAAAAATTTCCAAGTTATGATGTGGTGTTTGATATTGGTGAAATAAGTGGAGAAGAAGTGAAGATGAACCCTGAGGAGTGGAAGTTACTTTCTTTAATAAGAGAACCTACAACTTTACTTGCACTTCTAACTAACTCTCCATTTGGGGAAATGAAAACCATTGAAACACTTCTTCAACTATTTGATAAAGGACTTATTACTTTTGAGCCCGAAACAGAAGACGTTCTAAAAGAAGAAGATAATGTTATACCCTTGAAAGAAACTGGTTATTTTGCGGTAAATACACCAATTTTTGGAGATAAAAATATCGCATTCTACAACAAAATTGATGGAAGAAAAGATTTTCCCACAATTTGTAAAGAACTGGGGATAACTTTAAGAGAAGGAAGACAAATTTTAAGATATTTGCTTACAAACGGTAAAATTTCTCTTAAGAAAAAGGCTAAATAATTTTTGAACTAATCCTCAGTTAGATGAATCCTTAAAGGGTAAAAAACTAAAGCACATTTAAAAAGAGGAATTATCTGTAAATTTTCTTCTTATTTTACTAATGCATAATCTTTCCAATAATATCCACTCCTAATACCTCTAATACCCATAGTAGAGTTATTGCGGTAAGAATTGCCACACCCACCTTATAACTCTTCTTTCCTATGTTTTCAAACCTATCTTTTTTGAATACAAAAATAGATAAAATTCCCATTATCCAGAATGGCGATGTCCAAAGAAGAGTAGCTAAGCCATATAAAATGTTCTGTGGGAAAGGTGGGTTATTAAGAATTGCAGAAGTAGTTAAAAGGATAGTTACTCCAAATCCAACAACAGCAAGGATTAAACATAATATTTTTGCTGTTTTAGAAAGCTTCTCAGATTTTGATGGATAAATAAGATATGCTATTAATAATAGGGAAATAACAATAGGGATAGCGAAAAGAAAAGCCCACTGTTCAAGGCCATACGCAACAAAACGTCCTTCATTTTCTGGCGTCCAGATAGAAGGAAGAGATACTTTAGACTGGATAAGACGGATAGAACTAACAGCAAAAGTCACAATAGCCAAAACTAAAAATACTACTGCTACAATTTTTTTACCCCTTCCAATATCCATTTTATACCTCCTTACCTTTTTGTAACCTGCAATCTAGTTAAGGTTATCACTCTATTATAATGAATTTTTTTAAAAACAACTCTGTTATCCAATCCTTTATGAACTCTCTTAGTATTGTGCGAGGTGAGATAATCTAAGAATTTCAAGTTAAATTGTTTTATACCTCTTCGAGTTTTCTAAAGAATTTTGCCGTATTTTTAAGTCCTTTAATTTAGTTGCTTTGGAAAAATCAAACCTTGTATTGATATCCATTACCATTGTATATGTATCCTTTGCACTGTAAATTTTTAATCGTATCTTTATCTTTTCTTTGTCTATTCTGACGACTTTCCTGAGTTTTCTTACGTATAAGTTATAAAAGTTTCTAACACGATACTAATTGGAATGCAAAAAAGAGGGTTTTAGCACACAATTAACAATTCATTAGAATTCATAAAAGGAACCGGCAGACCAAGTTATCTTACAAGTAAGAAGAGCCAATTAAACTATCCGTTGTAAGCCAATGAAAAAAAGGTGGGAAGTATTTAAAAAGGAATTTAATATTTTCTCCTTTTGGCTGACTTTCTTTTGGAGAAGAGTTGACACGTTTAACAAGTCGAATGCATTATAATTATTACTCTTTTCCCTTCAGATTTAAGTTTGTTAAACAGTTCTATTGCTTTAGGAGTAGGCAAAATTTTAATTATTGGATTTGCTCCACGAGTTAAAATACCAGGAGAAACTTTTACTCTATCCTCATAGCCAGTTCCAATAATCACATATTCAGGCCACGCATCTAATTTATTTCCTATAATCTTGTAAAATTCTTCTTCAGAAATCCAATGAGATTTTGTCTCCCTTATTCTTGGAAAGATTGAAGACGAATCTACAATGAGATCAGCATACGGATATGGGATACCACTATAGACAGTGAAGCCAAATGAGTGTATGCTAATCTTTCCAATAGGATTAAAAATAAACCAGAAAGATACTATCCCCAAAATTATAATCAAAATAATGAATTTTCTTTTTACGTGTTTCATCTTCTACCACCATTCAATCTTACCAAAAATATTAGCTTATATCTCTTTTTCGTATGTTTTTAAACCTATCTTCTTAAATGTAAATAGAGATAAGATCCCCATTAACCAGAACGGCAACGGTGAGAGAATAGAAATTAACACGGTTCTTAAACTACCGTATTGTGACGGATTATTACGAATCGTAAGGACAACGAATAAAATACCTACTCCAAATCCAACAATAGCAAGGATTAAACATAATATTTTTGCTGTTTTAGAAAGCTTCTCAGATTTTGAGGGATAAATAAGATATGCTATTAATAATAAGGAGATAACGATAGGGATGGTGAGGAGAAAAACAAATTTCATGACGCCATACGCAACAAAACGTCCTTCATTTGACACTGTGTAGGTAGGGGGTAGATAGAGCCTAAATTTGATAAGAAGGATAGAAGAAATTGCAAAAATTATAATAGCTATACCTAAAATTACCAATGCTCCAATCTTTCTTACTCTTCCGTTATTCATTTTATACCTTCTTTTTAATCCATTTAGCAAGTTAATATATTACGATATATTAACAGCCAAAATGGTTGCAATGTATCCTAATGCTAAAAATACAGTTATTAAAGCAAGGATTACTACTCCTAATTTATAGCCTCTTTTTTCAATATTATCAAACTTATCTTTTTTGAATACAACAATAGCAAGTATTCCCATGATCCAAAATTGAGATGTTTGAAGAATAGTAAGTAAGCCAGAGATAATTCCTCTTCCTAAGGGTGGATTATTGAGAATTGCAGAAGTAGTAAGAAAAATAGTTCCTCCAAATCCTACAATAGCAAGAAGTAAAGACAATGTCTTTACTACTATAGAAAGCTTTCCCTTTAGTGGAGAAATAAGATATACGACTAATAAAAGAGAAATAACGACAGGAATAGAGAGAAGAAACATTACCCATTCAAGTCCATATGCAACAAAACGTCCTTCATTTGCCATTGTCTTATTAGAAGGGAGAGAAACTTTAGAATGGATAAGATCAATAGAAAAAATAGCAAAAAGCAAAATAGCAAGGGTTAAAAGTGCTACAGTTACAATCTTTCTCATTCTTGTATCGTTCATTTTTCCACTTCCTTACTTCTTCCAAAAATTTTTGGTTTTAAAACTTCCATCCATGTAATTTCTCCACAATTTGGACACTTTGCATAAACTCTTAATGTAAATGGCCAAACAACTAATGTCCAAGAAAGTCCCGCTCCACTCTTTAAACCTACATGTGCATAGTTTTTAACAAACCAACTTTTGAATGTCTTCCCACATTTTGTGCATCTTAATGTTGCCATCTTTACCTCCTATCTCAGTAATTTCAATAACTTCATCTAAAATTTACAAGTAGTTGTATAAGTTACATACATTTGAGACTCCGGATAGTATTTTAACAAAAATTTATCGGTGTCAAATTATTTAGACTTTCATGAGGTCTTTCTGTATTGTACCATACAAGATAATCTATAAGCTTTCTATTGAATTTTTCAATGTCTTCTAACAAAAGATTGAAATGGAGAGCTATGAATTCTTCCTGCAGTGTTCTGTTTGCTCTTTCAACGAAGCCATTTATCCTTGGGCATCTTGGATAAATAAAGTTATGATTAATATTTCTTTTTTTAAGATACTCATCAAACAAGCCTTGGAACTCTCTCAATATCTCTCAGAACAACATGGATTTCATTTTCATAAGGATAGACACTTTCAAGCTTCTTAAAGAAGGTAACGGTGTTCTTGCTATTTGATTGTTTAAAGGCAAGTGCGAACTGAAACTTGTTAAGATTATCAATCGCATTAAGAATATATCTTCTTATCCCCTGGATGAACTTCACGATTGTGTCTATTTTAATGATACCTACCTCTTTACATCTTGGAGAGTGCCTTACCTTGCTTCTGTAGTTTACCTTCCTTTTTGTGAACCACTCTGAGGATTATGGTAGTTTAACTTAGAAGAGTGATGGTTTTCCCATATCTTTTGATTACTTTACAAATTGTTGGTGAAGATATTGACCTTATTTATATCTTCTTACAGTATTCATCAAGGAACTTTTTTATCTTCTCTTTCCCTATCCTAGGATGTTCTTCCCTTAAAGTTATTATGAAGGTAATTATCTCACTCATCTCACATATTTCTAACCTTCTTAGGTCTCCTTGACTTGGGGATGAGACTATCAAGTCTCCCTTGTGATTCTTTTAGACACCTCCTCAATCTCACAATTGTTGCTCTTGATACACTGAAGGCATCCTGAGAAGCTTTAACGCCATACTTCTTTGAAAACTCTACTACCCTTAGCCTGAACTGTGCTTCAACGCTTTCTACTGAACTCTGAAGCTCTTATCAATATTCTCATAGTATCAGTATGCAGAGGTAATAGTTTTTTCTTCAACATATTCCACTCTCCTTATTCTAATATAAGAGTATCATATGTATCATAACTTATTCATTGATTTTTGTTTTGCCCATACCAAATGTCACACTTTATAAATCCTCCTTCACATTTTATTTAACCTTCCACATGTATGCGAAGTGCAAACGTTAGTAAACATTCGAGTAAACAATACCAAACCACATACCAGTTAGTAAAGTATGTATGTTCATGGTTGAACCCCCTCAACGGTATTAAGTTCATCTAATTCTCTGTGAGATTTTGCTGCATAAGGTATATACCCTTTATTCAGTGCCTTCTTTCGATAATCGTCTATCCTGTTTTTATTTCCACTAAAATATCCACTTCCATCATCAACAT
>JAINCR010000084.1 GCA_036574215.1 Caldisericaceae bacterium | reverse complement strand
GAACACTTGAAGTGACTCAGGATGGTACTGAAATTAGAAAATTAGAAGGAGAGAAAAGGATTTATTCTGAAGAATAGGAGGCAAAAATATGGTTACAAAAGAAGAAATTTTAAATGAATTAAGGAATGTTTATGACCCTGAAATTCCTATAAACATTGTTGATTTAGGCTTAATTTATAAACTGGAGATTGACGAAGAAAATGGTATAGTTAAGGTATTAATGACTTTAACTGCTCCGGGATGCCCTATGGGTAATTATATTCTAAATGATGTTGAGATGATTCTGAAATCATTAGAGGGCGTTAAGGATGTTCAAATTGAATTAACTTACGACCCACCGTGGAATCCAGACATGATGAGCGATGAAGCAAAAAAGGAGTTGGGATACTCATGATTTATTTTGATAATGCCTCCTCAACCAAAACTGATGATTTAGTTATAGAAGAGATGGTTGAGTTTGCCAAAAATTATTATGCAATTCCGAGTTCAATTTTTTCTCATACATTAGGGATAACAGTTGCTGATAAAATTGAAGAAGCAAGGTCATATATTGGAACTTACCTTGGGGGTAAATCGAATGAGATAATTTTTACAGCCTCAGGAACTGAAGCAAACAATCTTGCTATTAAAGGCTTTGCCTATGCAAATAGAAAGAAGGGCAACCACTTAATTACTTCAACAATTGAGCATATATCAGTTCTTGAAAGTTTTAAGCGTCTTAAAGAAGAAGGTTTTGAGATAACTTACGTTCCTGTAGATAATACTGGCAAGATTGATTTAGATTTTTTACGTGAAGCGATTAGAGATTCTACAATTCTTGTTTCTATTCAACTTGCTAATCAAGAAGTGGGGACTTTACAGGACATAAAAAAAATTGCTGACATTGTAAAAGAAAAAGGAAAAATATTACATGTTGATGCATCAATCGCTGTGCCATATGTAAAGGTTGACCTTTCTCAAACACCCATTGATTTATTAACGATTTCGCCTCATAAATTTTATGGGCCAAAAGGAATAGGAATTCTTTATAAAAGAGAAGATGTAAAACTTTCGAAACTCATCGATGGTGGATACAATGAATTTAATCTAAGAGGAGGGCATGAAAACACATGGGCTATTATTGGAACAAGAAAGGCGTTTGAGGTTTTCAAAGATACGGATGTAGAAAGAATAAAACAACTTAAACATTATCTTATAGAGCGTATTGAATCAGATATCCCGGATGTAACGTTAAATGGCAATAGGCTTGATTCTTTACCTCATATAGTGAATTTTACATTTAAGTTCATCGAAGGAGAATCGATATCCTTAAGGTTAGATTTTGAAGGAATTGCAGTTACAACTGGCTCAGCTTGTTATAGCAAGAATTTACAAGCAAGCCATGTATTACTTGCAATGGGAAAAACTCACGAGGACGCTCATGGTTCAATAAGATTTTCTCTATCTAAATATAATACTAAAGAGGAAATTGATTTTACTATTGAAAAATTAAAAGAAATAGTTAGTGATCTAAGAAGAATAAGTCCGCTTTTAGGAGGTGCTTAATATGCCAATTCCTTATACAAAAGTTGTAATAGAACATTTCAAAAATCCACACAACGTAGGGGTAATTGAAGACGCAGATGTAAAGGTAACCGAAGGCAGTCCAGCCTGTGGTGATATGATTACTCTCTACCTAAAAATAGACCCAAAAACAAATAGAGTTGTTGATGTTAAGTTTCAATCTTATGGATGTGCTTCCAATATTGCAACTGCTTCAATTATAACCGACCTTGTAAAAGGGAAAACTTTAGAGGAAGCAAAAAAAATCACCTGGAAAGATGCAGCAGAAGCTTTAGGTGGTTTGCCTTCTATTAAAGTGCATTGCTCTGTTTTGGCAGCAGATGCTCTACATTCTGCAGTTGAACTTTACTACGAAAAAAACGGTCTTTTAAAGGAAAAAACTCCAACAACACTTGAGAAGGTTTTTGAGAGACTATCCCATGTGATAAACCCAGAAACAGGTATTGACATCGTTAAATCCAAGTTAATTGATTCTATATCAATAGATAACGGATCCATTACAATTATTTTAAACTTAAACGAGAATTCCCAATTTTCAGAGAACATTAAAGAGGAAATTAAAGAAAGGTTACAGTATCTATGGGATATTTCCGAAGTAAAAATAATTTTTAATAATTGAGTAACTAATATGACTGTAAAAGTTAAATTATACGGTGATTATTTAAAATATGGCCCAGAAGAGGTATACGTTGACTTAAACGAAGGTGCAACTGTTGAGGATTTACTTAACAGATTTTCCATTGTTGAGAGAAACTACATCATCATCCTTGTAAATCTTAAGAGAGCTTGGTTTGATGAAAGATTAAGTGACGGTGATGTTGTAAGTGTTTTTTCACCAGTAGGAGGTGGTTAAAATGGTGCAAGACCCTGTTTGTAAGATGATTTTAGAAAAGGAAGAAGCAACTGATACCTTTGAGCACAACGGAGTTACATATTATTTTTGCTCAAAAGAGTGTCTTGAAAAGTTTTTAAAAAGTCCTGAGAAATTTATTGTAAAACAAAATAAACCTGAAAATTCAGGGTGTTAAATGTTTACAAGAGAAGAATTAGAGCAGTACGATAGACATATAAGAATTGATAAAATTGGTCTTGATGGACAAGAAAAGTTAAAAAAATCAAATGTACTAGTTGTTGGTGCAGGTGGTTTGGGTAGTTTTATTCTATTACATTTGGCAGCTATAGGAGTAGGCAGGATTGGCATAGTCGATGGTGATATTGTTAGTCGATCAAATCTAAACAGGCAAATTCTTTATAACACTGAGGATTTAGGAAAGGAAAAAGTTATCCTTGCAAAGGAAAAGCTTTCAAAACTGAACCCATACATAAAATTTGAAACTTTTAATACCTGGCTCACTGATTCAGAAATTGCAGAAATTATTTTTTCAAAATTTGATTCTATCATTGATGCAACAGATAATTTTGAAACAAGATATCTTATCAATAAGACAGCAGTAAAGCTAAACAAACCTCTTTTTATTGGCGCTGTAGGAAGATTTGTTGGGCAAGTCTTTGTTGTTTTACCACATAAAACCGCATGCCTTAACTGTGTTTTTCCAGAAAAAGAAAAAGAAATTTTACTATCAATTACAGAAAACAATCGAAATCAAGGTATTTTAAGCACTACCGTTGGAATAACAGGCACAATTGTTGCAAATGAATTTATAAAGTTCACTCTTGGCATAGGAGAATTACTTACAAACAAACTCTTTTTATTTGATGGGCTAAGTAATGAATTTTCAATAATAAATTTAGAAAAAGACCCAAATTGCAAGGTTTGTGGTATAATATAGTAGTTTAAAATATTTCTAAAAGGAGGCTGCTATGAGACAAATGACTGAAAAGAGTTTAAGAGAAGCTTTTGCGGGTGAATCTCAAGCACACATGAAGTATCTTGTTTTTGCAGAGCAAGCTGAAAAAGAAGGTTTGCACGATGTAGCAAGACTTTTTAGGGCAATCGCTTATGCGGAACAGGTCCACGCAACCAATCATTTCAAGGCTTTAATGGAGCTTAAAGAAACTTCTCATAATTTGGAAAGCGCTTGGGGTGGAGAGAATTTCGAGATTGAGGAGATGTATCCTGCTTACAATGCAATTGCAACTTTACAAGATGAAAAAGAAGCAATGAGGTCTATTCATTTTGCACTTTCAGCTGAGAAGATTCACAGGGAACTCTATGCAACTACAAAGGAAAAAGTTGACAAAGGCGAAGAGGTGAAATTTGATAAAATTTCTATTTGTCCAGTATGCGGGTATACAGTTATTGGTGAGGCTCCAGATAAGTGCCCGATCTGTGGAGCACCAAAAAGTTCATTTAAAGAATTTTAAAGGAGGTTAAAATGAAAAAATACAAATGCATTGTTTGTGGTTACATTTACGACCCAGAAATGGGCGATGATACGCAGGATATTAAACCTGGCACACCGTTTGAGGATTTACCAGAAGACTGGACTTGCCCTGTATGTGGCGCAACGAAGGATCAGTTTGAGGAGATATAGCCTATGAATAATGTCTTTGAAGTTTTAAAAAGTGCTATGGAAGTTGAGCTAAACGGCATTAATCTTTATACTTCTGCATCCAAGAATACTGATGATCCCCAAGCAAAAAACGTATTCAATTTCCTTGCTGAAGAAGAGAAGAAGCACTTTACTTATCTTAAAGACCTTTACAAGGCATTAGAAGAAAAAGGTGAATATGAAGTAAAAATTTCAAAACCTACCCAATCTTTTAAGAGAATATTCTCTGAAGAATTTCTCAACAATTTAAAAGGAAAGAACTTTGAATTTTCTGCAATTTCAACCGGTATGATTCTTGAAAGGGATTCAATTTTGTTTTACAAAGAACAAGCAGAAAAATCTGAAAACCCCAAGATTAAGTATCTTTTCGAAGAATTGATGAAATGGGAACAAGAACATTTAGAAATGCTAACAAAAGAATATAACGATCTTAAAGAAAAGTTTTGGGAAGTTAACGATTTCTTTCCATTTTAGGAGATAGTATATGGGTAAAGTTTACGCAATTATTGGCCTTGGCGTTACAGGAGTTACTGCAGCAAAAATAATTAGAGAACTTGATCCTACAGGTGAGATACATATCTTTTCAGAGGAGACGACTCTTTACTATCCGAGACCAAAGTTATTTGAAGTTATTAGAGAAGAAGTGAAAGCACGTGACTTATATTTCTATGATTCGATATGGTGTGAAGAAAG
>JAINCR010000083.1 GCA_036574215.1 Caldisericaceae bacterium | reverse complement strand
TGTATAATATATTTGAAATGGAAAATATAAAAATTTATTTTAGCATTTTTGGATACGTTTTTATTTTATGGATAGTTTTTTTAATCCTTTTAGGAAAGATTAATAAAAAAATTCATCTTGCAAAAAGATATACGGTAAAAAAGTTTGTTGCGATAATTCCTGCTCACAACGAAGAAACTACCATTGCAAACTCAATTTTGTCTTGTAAAAAAGCAGGATTTGACGAAATTATTGTATTGCTTGATAACTGCACTGATGATACCCCAATCATTGCTAAAGGACTTGGCGCTAAGGTTATGTTTGTAAATTTTCGTTCAAAAGGAAAGTCACTTACACATGCAATCCCAAAAATAGTAGAAAGGTTCGGCTTAAACTCTTTTTACATGGTGTTTGATGCAGATAACGTATTGGAAGCAAACTACTTAACAAAACTTAAACCATACATTGAATCTTACCCTGTTGTGCAAACCAATCTTTACAACCTCAACACTGAGGGCGTTATTCCAAGAATGTATATATTTATGAATGCTATTTATTTAAGGATACAAAAAGCTCTTACTTTACTTGGGTTCTCTTCAATAATCTCAGGATACGGTTGGGGTGCATATGGATGGGTGTTTAATCTTCATAAATTTAATTGCAATTCAGTTCTTGAAGACTTTGAATATACAGTGAAACTTCCAATAAAAGTTGTTTTTGTAGAAGATACAACCGTCTACGATGAGAAACCAACTCAATTTATGCCATCGTTTAGGCAACGACTGAGATGGTATAGAGGCTATTTCTATACCGTATTTAAAGAAAATGGAGTTGTAAAAAATCTTTATACAATCCCTCTTATTGTAGTATCTTCCTTGGGTATTTTAAGTTCTCTTATTATGCTCCCTCAACCAATTTATATTTCTATTCCAATTATTTCCTTTCTACTCCATTCGCTAATATTCTTACTTAGCCTTAAAGAACACGAGTTAAAAGATGTGAAACCCTACGATATATTTTTGGTATTTTTCTTCAATATCACAAATCTATTTGCAATACTATTAGCAATGTTTACATACGATAAAAGAGAGTGGTTTAGAACACCTCACACCTACAGAGTGCATACTTAAATTTTCTATTAAAACTTATAACCGAATTTTCTTAAAAGTTCTTTTCTTTGTTTAATATGCGCTTCATCCTCAAACCCCTTTGGTTCTACTCCATCTACAACGCCAAGCACTGCCCTTCCTAAAGGAGTTTCTGCAACGATTACCTCCATAGGATTTGCTGAAGCGGCATAAATGTGGCAAACTTCTTTCACCATTTTTATTTCATTAAGAACATTTATGGGAAACGCCCCCTTAATGAAGATAATGAAGAAATGTCCTGCTTTAACTGCGTATGCGTTTTTCTTTGCAAGTTCCACAAGCTCTTCATCGTTGCCCTCAAACCTTACAAGTGCATCAGACGATGCCTCATTAAAAGCAATGCCGTATTTTATGTTTGGCACACTGTTTACAAGTGCTTCACTTAAATCTTCAACAGTCTTTATAAAATGAGCTTGCCCAAGGATGCAGTTCATATCATCAGGTTTTTCTATCTTTACGCTTTCAATTTTTACATCCATACTTCACCTCCACATATATTATAGAGTATCAAAAAATTTTATTGCATCAATCATTAAATGCTTAAACTTTTCAAGGTCAAGATCTAATGCAACATAAGCATTAGGTTGTTTTTTAGTTATGCCGTATATATCGGTAACGGTTTGCCCTCTTGTAAATTCGCCTGTCGTTTCAACATCAACATGGAGATACCTAAGTGAAAGTATTGATTCATCAATAAGATGCGAAACTGCAAGTGCATCATGGATTGGTGCTCCATTAAAGCCAAAAAATTCCTTATTTGCGTTTGCGAAAAATCTCAAAAGAGGTGCGATAACACTTGATACCTTGCCATGTAGGGATTCAAGGTAATCGATATCTTCAAAGGTAAGTAGAGCCCTGTTCGTAACATCAAGCCCTACCATAACGATTGGTAACCCACTTTCAAAAACAATCTTTGCCGCTTCTGGGTCAACATAGATATTGAATTCTGCTCCAGGCGTAAAATTAGAATCATGTACAGCACCACCCATAAGCACGATCTTTTCGATTTTATCTTTTATTGTTGGTTCTTTTAAAATTGATACTGCAATGTTAGTTAAAGGGCCTGTAGGTACAAGGTAAATTTTTTCCTTTGATTGCAAAAGTGTTTCAATAATAAAATCAACTGCGTGTTTTCCTGTTTTTAACCCTAAAGGCTCTGGTAAGTTTGCACCATCAAGTCCAGAAACTCCATGGATCTTAGGAGCGGTAACAAGCTCTCTTAAGATTGGTTTGTCAAATCCACGTGAAACAGGAACATCTTTTCTACCTATAAGATTAAGCACTCTTAAAGCATTTATGTAAGTCTTTTCGCCTGTTTGATTACCTGCAACTGTGGTAATACCCAAGACCTCTATCTCTTTACTTGCAAGCGCAAGAATTATTGCAAGCATATCATCATGCCCTGGATCGCAATCAAGTATAATTTTTTTCATTTTCACCTCTTTTAAAATTAAAAAGATAAATTTGTATTTCCTTTTCCCCTATTAAGGAGGTTTTTTATGTGGTTATTTGCCTCTTTAAAGATTTTTGAAGTATCAAAGAGTAGTTTGCCATCTTTTTTAAGAAAAACTCCATCAACCATTACATGAACGATATTCTGTGCATCTCCACTGTAAATAATCGAAGCAAGTGGATTATGTAAAGGAAATGTATTTGGCTTGTGTAAATCCCAAAAGATAAGGTCTGCCTTATATCCTTGGACAATATCTCCTGTTTTAAAATTAAGTGCGTTATGCCCTTCCATTAAAGTTTTCCACACCTCAAACAAGGTAAATTCAGTTGCATTATCTTGTAGTTTACCCAAAAGTGCAAAAAGCCTTGCCTCTTCAAGTGGATTTAAAGTATTAGAGCTTGCTGCTCCATCTGTTCCAATTGCCAATTTTAATTCTTTACGATAACTAAAGATATTTGGAAAACCCATACCAAGTTTCATGTATGTTTTAGGGGCTAAAGCAAAATAAGTGTTATTACCTATATACTTTAGATCACCCTCCTGAACGTAAATGCCATGCGCTACGATTACAGGCAAATCAAAAGCACCTACTTCATGAAGGATTTCAAAGTGTGTCTTACCGTAATATCTTAGACTGTCTTTTACTTGCTTTTCTGTTTCCGCCATGTGGATGTGTATCCCAACTGAAAGAGTTTTAGCGCTGTTAACTATCTTTTCTAAAGTTTTAGGTGGGCAAGTGTAAGGCGCATGTGGCCCAAGGCGAAAAGTTAATCTGCTACTTAATTTATTTTTTTCTTTTATTAGTTTAATAGTCTTTTCAAGGTCTTCTTCGAAACTATCCTTTACGCCAAATAGTGTAATAGCAATGTCTCCTCTTATGCCTGTTTCAAGCACGGCGTTTGCTATTTTATCGGCGTAAAAATAGTGATCAGCAAAAGCAGTGACACCATTGTCAAGCATCTCTAATATTGCAAGAAGTGAGCCGTAGTAAACATCATCTTCGGTTAGTTTACTTTCATAAGGCCATATTTCTTTATTAAACCAACTATCGATATCCACATCCTCTGCGATACCCTTAAAAACATTCATAGGGGAGTGCGTATGTAGATTTACAAAACCAGGAGTAACAAATAGATTACTACAGTCAATTACTTCTTTTGCAGAAGCATTTCCGTTGAAACTATCGTCTAATTTTACTATTTCACCATCTTTTATGTAAATATTTATCTTTTCCCTTATTATGCCATGCTTATCAATGGTATTTGCGTTTCTTAAGACAGTATCAAACTCCATCTGTTATTCCTCGCCAACCTCTTTTTCTTTGGATACCCTTGCAGAATAAAAAGTAAGGACAATAATTGTAACGATATAAGGAATAACTTGAATTATCTCTGAAGGTATGTTTAAAGGGGCAAGAAAGTTTGTAAGTGCATATACTACGCCAAATAAGAGTGAACCAAAGAAAGTCCCTAAAGGCAAATTTCCACCAATTGAGGATGCTGCTATTGCTATAAAACCTCTTCCTGCTGTCATATCCCTACCAAACCACGAGACGTATCCCATAGATAGATAAACACCACCTAAAGCACCGAAAACTCCCGATAAAATAAGAGCATAAAGTTTTATTTTAACAACATCCACTCCAACTGAGCTTGCAGCTTCTGGGTTTTGTCCTACTGCTCTTATTTTTAAGCCAAGAGGTGTATGAAAAACAATCAAATAGTATACAAACACAGAGAGGAACGCAATGTAAACAAGAATATTTTGGTTATTGAATATACCGCCTAATATTGGAATTTTTTCAAGGAAAGCAAATTTAACCGAAGGAAAAACTAAACTCTTTAATGAACTTGAAACTCCCTTATCGTGAGCAATAATATACAACAAAAACACGGTAATGCTAGACGAAAACAAATTTAAAGCAATTGCCGCAAGGATAATATCTGCCTTAAGTTTTAAACTAAAATAACCAAGTATTGAAGCAATAAAAACACCTGCAAGAATTGCCGAAAACAAAGCTATCCAAAGGTTTTGGGTAAAAGCAGATACAATAACTCCAGTAAAAGCAGAAACAAGCATAATTCCTTCAAGAGCAATATTTATAGAGCCTGAAAGAGCTGATATTGCAACACCAAGCGCAGGAAAAATAATTGGAGTTGCAACTCTTAAAACTGAAAACAAGAAACTTGTTGAAAATATACTTTTAAGAAAGGGATTCATTTTTAAAAGCCTCCTTTTCGGCCTCTTTTACTGTTATTCTGTATTTTACATTCTCAAGAAAAGCTTCTGCTGTGATAAGCAATATGATAATAGATTCTATTACACCAACCATTTCAAATGGCACATCTGAAAGTAAGTTTAATACCTGTCCACCAATCCTTAAATACGCAAGAAATAAACTAGCAAACATAATAAGAATAGGATTATTTTTCCCGATAATTGCAACAACTACACCATCCCATCCATACCCAGGAAGACTTTGCCAAAGAAACCTTCTGTGGATAC
Organism: Caldisericaceae bacterium; assembly: GCA_036574215.1. Classification (NCBI taxonomy): domain Bacteria; kingdom Pseudomonadati; phylum Caldisericota; class Caldisericia; order Caldisericales; family Caldisericaceae; species Caldisericaceae bacterium. The sequence goes on along the minus strand of JAINCR010000083.1, from coordinate 7,208 downwards.
CCATCACTTCTGCCATACCACCTAAACCTGCAAACGAACCACCAATAACAGAAGAAAGCACAATAACTTTAAACACGTTTATACCACTGTACTTTGCAAAATTGAAATTGAAGCCAACCATTCTTATTTCGTAACCAAGGGTTGTGTGGTATAAAAAATAGTAAGCAATAAAAACAGAAGCAATTGCAATTAAAAAACCGATGTGGATTCTTGTATTAGGTATAAACTGTTTTAGAAAAACATTTTCAGGCAATCTATAAGATGTAAGAAATCCTGCAGATTTATCTCTAAAATGGTAGTTTATTAGGTAAATTGACAAAAAGTATGCTACATAGTTTAACATCAGAGTCAAGACAACCATATTTGCTTTAAACCTTGCTTTTAAATAACCAGGAATAAAGCCCCAGAATCCCCCAAAAAGGGTGGCAAAAGTTAAAACCAAAACTATATAAATAAATCCAGGTAAATTAAGTTTTTGTATTATAAGGGCAAAAGCAGTTCCAAAAGCAGCACTAATGAAGAATGTTCCTTCTGCACCGACGTTGAATTGACTTGCTTGGAATGGTATTGCTATGGCAATGCCACAAAAAATGATTGGAGTTGCAAGTTCGATGATATTTCCAATTCTACTTACAGACATAAAAGGACCAAGGAAAAGGTATTTAATCGATTCGATGGACGACGTAGACACAATGACCAAAATTAGCACACTTATCGCAAAGCCTATGAGGATGGCAATAATAGTCCTTAAGAGATTAAAGTACTTTAGCACAAATTTTTCCATCAATCACCTCTTTTAACTCCGAGCATATAAGGGCCGAGATCTTCTGCTCTTAAACCGTTAACCTCATTGAATGATTTTACAATTTCTCCGTTGTAAATAACAAGGATCCTTGTTGAAAGTTTCAGAATCTCGTCAAGATCGGCTGAAACAAGCAGCACCGCACATTTCTTATCTCTTGCCTCTTTTATGAAGTTATGCACAAGTTCTTCTGAGCCAACATCTATACCTCTTGCAGGTTGGGATGCAATAATAATTTTAGGGTTTGAAGAAAGTTCTCTTGCAACAATTACCTTTTGGATATTACCGCCAGAAAGCGAGTTCACTGGATTTTCAATTGATTGTGTGATGATATTAAAATCCTTAACAAGTCGATTAGCTTCGCTATCGATGTAGTTATAGTTTAAAAATTCCCTATTAGAAAATAAAGGTTTATAGTACCTATCAGATATGAGATTTTCTTTTAATTTTGCTTTCTCAGCAACTCCGTTTTTCATTCTATCCTCGGGAATATGCACTAAACCTCTTTCTCTAATTTCTCTTACGGATTTTCCCGAGATGTTTTCATCAAAAAGCCTAATTTCCCCATCTGTTAACGTCTTTAAACCTGTTATCAACTCAACGAGTTCTGTCTGTCCATTCCCTTCAACGCCTGCAATACCAACAATTTCACCTTCTCTTACTTCAAAGTTGATGTTTTTTAAAACTTTAATTCGCTCACTATTGGTATATGTAAGATTCTTCACTGTAAGCACAACTTTACCTATTTCTTTTGGTCCTTCCACTCTTTCAAAAGATACTTCGCGGCCAACCATTAACCTTGCAATATCGTGTTCTGTAAGTTCTTCGTTTAAATTTGTCGAGATAACTCTTCCATCGCGCATAATGGTTATAACGTCTGCAATTGCTTTTATCTCCTTTAACTTATGAGATATGAATATTATTGTTTTACCTTGATTTTTAAGTTCTCTTAAAGATTCAAAAAGCACTTCTGCTTCCTGTGGAGTTAAAACTGCGGTTGGTTCGTCTAAGATGAGTATATCGACATCTCTTAATAGTGCCTTAAAAATTTCTACTCTCTGTTTTACCCCAATTGGTAATTCTTTTATCTTTTTTTCTATTGGTATATCAATCTTATACTTTTCCATGTATTTAAGTATCTTTTCTCTGGCTGTTTTCTTGTCTAAAAAAATCTTAAACTTTGTTGGTTCAATACCCAATATTAGATTTTCAAATACAGTCAAATTCTCTGCAAGCATGAAATGTTGATGCACCATGCCAATACCAATTTTTATTGCATCGATTGGTGACCTAAAATGCACCTTTTTACCTTTGACAAAAATTTCTCCTTCTTGGGGTAGTTCAAGCCCAAAAAGAATCTTAGTTAAAGTCGTTTTACCTGCTCCGTTTTCGCCAACAATTGCATGTATTGTCTTCTCTTGAATATCAAGAGACACTTTTTTGTTTGCAACAACTCCATTTGGATAGACTTTAACAATATCTCTTACAGAAATTTGAGATGCCACTTGTTTCCTCCAAAAATAAAAGAAAAAGGGAAGCGATATCGCTTCCCTTTTGTTTAATTAAATCTAACTTCCAAATACGGTGTCTACTACTATTTCACCGTTTATTATCTTCTGCTTTAACTCTTCAACTTTATCTCTGAATTCCTTTGGCACTAAATTTTGATAGTTTTCGTTATCGGCAACACCAACTCCGTCTTCTTTAAGTCCAAGGGATTCTGCCTTACCAAACTCAAGAGTTCCTTCAAGATAGAGTTTTAATGCTCTGTAAATTGATTTATCAACATTTTTCATCATGGAAGTTACAATATGAGATGCTGCTTCGGGGTCTTTATCCTTTATCATAATGTATTGGTCTGAATCAACACCAATAGCATAGGCATTCTTTTCTTTTGCTGCATCAAGAAGGCCAAGGCCTGTTTCTCCTGCTACGTTAAAGGAAATGTCTGCACCTTGATCATACTGGGCAAGGACAAGCTCTTTCCCTTTTGCTGGATCATTAAATGCTGCTGCATATGAAACAAGAACATTTACCTCTGGGTCAATGTATTTTGCCCCCTGGACGTATCCTACCTTAAAGTCGTTAATTACGGGTATATCCATTCCACCTAAGAAACCAATGATCTTCTCTTTGTTTGCAAGTGTCATGTTTGATGAAGTTACCATTGCAGCAAGAGCACCTACAAGGAATGAACCTTCATTCTGTTTGTAAAGAATAGAATAGACATTACCAAGGTTTCCTTTGGAGTAATCAACTGAGGTATCAAAAATGATAAACTTCTTATCTGGATATTTAGGTGCAACTGCTGTGAGAGCGTCTACCATTTGCCAAGTGCCAATGATGATGATTTCAGAATCTCCTTGGGCTAACTGTTCAAGGTCTGGTTGCCATTTTGCTGGGTCATAACCGCCTTCAATTACTTTCCCATCAACACCAAGGTCTTGTATTGCCATCTTAAGTCCTCTGTCTGCCGAGTCAAAGAACGACTTGTCTCCCAATGTTCCGTTAATGTAAAGAGTAACCTTTAACTTGTTTTGGGGTTTTGGTTCTGCAGTTTTAGTGCAACCTGTTACAAATGCCATACTCAAGACTAATGAAATTACAACTAATACTAATACAACCTTTTTCATTCTTTACCTCCTTTAAAAATATTTTTAAAAAAATTTAAAAACCGAGTTTTGTCAACTTCCATCACGATATCGATACCACTTCCTTCGCCAACTAATGAGGCACCTCTTAAAAGGCTTCCGTGTGAAAGTTCCATATGTAAAGCACTATTTATTTTATACTTAATAATTTCTTTGTCAAGGAAAGTTGCAAGAGCCATCGGGTCTGGAAGAAATACTGCTCTAATACCACGTGCTTTTTCTACAAAATCCATTACGCTTTTTTCCATATTTAAAATAAGGTTGCCTTCTTCTTCCTTGAATGTTTCCTTAAGCTCAGTTTCAAAAATTGGTGTTGCAACAACAGGGTCCCACGGAACAAGGTGGATTGGTATACCCTGCCTTAAAACAAACTCCGCAGCTTCTGGGTCAAAAAAGAAGTTAAATTCTGCAAATCTTGTTACGTTGCCAACATTAACTGCACCACCCATGGCAACAATTTTTGATATATATTTTGGTAAATCAGGGTAAAGATTAAGTGCCATTGCAACATTTGTTAAAGGACCAAGAGTTAAAAGGATAACGTTTCCTGCTTCTTTTGCTAATTTGTAGATTGCATACGGAGCAGGTTCGTCATTGTATGTTTTATAAGGAGCCTCTAATACTACATCACCTATCCCATTGTTCCCGTGGATTTTTGCAGGAGTCGAGTTTAACGATACGTAAGGTCTGTATGCGCCTTTAAACACAGGGATATCGTCTTTCTTAAGGAAATGTAAAATCCTCAATACGTTGTCTGTTACTTGGTCTACATTTACATTGCCAGAAACGGTTGTTATACCAACAACATCAATACCATATTTTATTGCAGTAATTATTGTAATTGCATCATCAATACCACAATCAGTATCAATAATCATCTTAAATGAATTTTTCATTGTGTTCCTCCAAAAATTTGATTATCTCTTCGTATGTTGGAGAAGAGATCGCAGCCCCTTTTCTTGTAACAGAAATTGCAGCTGAAGCAGTTGCGAATTTTAATGCTTTTTCAATCTCCACGTTTTTAGAAAGTGCAGAGGCAAAACTCCCGTTAAAGGTATCACCTGCGCCTGTTGTGTCAACAGCATTTACGCTGTAAGCCTTTACAAATAACTCTTTGGAGTCGTTTATAAATAAAACACCCTTTTCTCCCATTTTGAAGATCACATTTTTAGCGCCAAATTTTAAGAGTTCTTTTGGGTCGTAAGAAAGTGTTAGTTTTTGCAGTTCAATTTCATTGGGTGTTATGTAGTCTACATACGGGATGATACTCACAAGATCTTTTCTTACTGGAGCAGGGTCAAAAATTACTATGACATCTCTACCTTTTGCAATTTTTACTGCTTTTAGAAGTTCGGTAGTTTTTATTTCACCTTGGAGAAGCAAAATATCGCCACTTGTAATGTTCTTTTCAAGGTAATCAATTTCTTCTTTTCCTACTTTTCCATTTGCACCTTCAATAATGGTTATTCTATTGTTGCCATCTTTATCAACGTTTATAAGGGCAACACCTGTTTGAGTATCTTCATCGTGGATGATGAAATAATTAACTTGAAAACTTTTTAGAGAATCTTCTGCAATTTTACCGAATATGTCTCTTCCAACTCTTCCAATGAAAGTAGTATTGCCCGATGCCTTTTTTGATGCAACTGCCTGATTTGCACCTTTTCCACCCTGATTTATTAAAAATTCTTTACCGAATACGGTTTCTCCTTTTTCAGGGAAGTGCTCTGCGTAGACAACAAGGTCAACGTTAATACTTCCTAATACAAAAACCTTTTTGTTCTCCATAAAGGAATTTTAACAGAATTTAATTTGAAAGTCAAGGCAAACAAAATTTATGGATACTCATAAGTGTCAATTGGTTTTTCTCTACTATCATAAAGGTAAGCAGTATCTCCATCATTATTCCATATGGCAGTGCTTGACCCCAAATATAGAGAACTTGAGTTTGATGTTCCTTTCCCTGAATAAACTTTAACAATTTTTCCAGGAGCAAGTATAAAATTAGGGAATGCGAATTTATGGTTTGCCTTATCTTTCAGTATAAATCCTTTTAAGTTTATAGACGTTGAGCCCGTATTCTTTTTTCTGCCCATTCTACGTTGGGGTTTTTTTGTTGTTTGTGCTTCTTTCGGGTAGTTAATTTTTATTGTTTTGAAAGTAGAGTTTAGTTTGGCTTAGCAAAAAATGTGACTAATTCCTCTTTAAAACTACCTAACTACAATGCCCATCTGAAATTTGAGTTGTGGGGATTTCTAATCCAAGCTCCTTTAACTTGTATTGAACGTATAAGGCGGCTTCTATACGCATCTTTTGAATTTCACATCCAATTGCATACGGCTTAAAAATATCTCCGTTTATGATGTAGTTGTTTGCAAGACACCCACCGGAACAGTAAAAGCGTGCCCAACAGTTTGCACATTCAGGTTTGTTGAATAAAAAGTTTGCTTTTCTAAACTTTTCTTGAAGTTCCTTATTAGTTATTCCATTAAAGACATCTCCGAGTTTTGTCTCTTTGATCCCATCAAACTGATGACACGGATAAATTGAACCATCTGGAGAAACTGCAATGTATTCAACTCCTGCACCACACCCGTTGATTCTTTTCTGTATGCAAGGGCCTGCCTCAAGGTCAATATTAAAATGAAAGAAAGTCCATTGGTTAGTTTTTTGGGATTCTACATATGCTTCAGCCAATTTTTCGTATGTTTTTTTTAATTTAGGAAGGTCATCTTCTTTGATGCTTATCTTATCGTCTTTTGTCACAACTGGCTCAAGAGAGATGTATTTAAAGCCAAAATCTTTTAAAGATAGAACAGTTTTAGCAATATCTGGTGTCGTGTGTGTATATGTGCCTCTTACATAGTATCCACCGTATTCAGCTCTGTGGTCTACAACTTTTTTAATCTTTGGATAAACTAAATCAAATGTGCCACTTCCATTTCTTAAAACTCTGTATTTATCGTTTGTTTCTTTATCTCCATCAAGGCTTAAAACAATGCTTACATCGTTATCAAATAAAAAGTTTTCTTTCTCTTCGTCAAGTAAACTCCCATTTGTTGTAATCGAAAACCTAAAAGATTTATCTTTATAAGTTGACCTTGCATATTCAATTGTTTTCTTAACCACCTCAAAATTTAGTAAAGGTTCACCACCAAAGAAATCAACCTCAAGAGATTCCCTTCCATCTGAATTGTTGTATAAAAAATCAATTGCCTGTTTTGCAACCTCAAAGCTCATAAGTGCTTCTTTTCCACCGTAGTTTCCTTTTTTTGCAAAACAGTAGAGACACCCAAAATTGCAGGAATGTGCCACATTAAGACACATTGACTTAAGTGTTAAATTTGAAACAAAGTATGAAGGCGGTTTAGAAAATAACAACCTCTCTTTTATTAGTTTTTCTACTTCATCTGCAACTTCTTCAATATAGGGAAATTGATTTTTTAGCTGATCTACCGCAACTTCTTTTGAGTCTGTTTCAATAAGTTTGTTGATATACAGGAATGTGCTTTCGTCAATATTAAAAAAACTTCCAGAGTTTACATCTAAAACAAAATATTCCCCTTTAAAGGGGAAAAGATGGACAAGTGATCTATCAAACATTAACTACCAAATCCACCTTTTTACTGGTTTTTTAACTTCGCAAACTTGGTTGCCTATTGTAACGCTTGTTTTACAAGCAGACTTACACGGTGTTTGACAGGCTCTACAATCGTGTGCCTTGTCAATATTCCAAAAAGGTCTTTTGCTTACAA
>JAINCR010000082.1 GCA_036574215.1 Caldisericaceae bacterium | reverse complement strand
TCAAGGACTTTTTCAATCTGCTCTTTATAGTATTGATTAAGGCTTTCTCCTTCCGGAGTCATGTGTCTATTATCTTCAATGAAGTTCTCAAGCCTACTCTCCTCCTCATCGCCAACAGGCATTTCCAGAGAAAGAGGTTGTTGAGCAAGTCTTAAGTACTTAATAATTTTCTTTTCACTTATTCCAGTTCTTTCGGCTATTTCTTTGTAGGTTGGCTCTCTTCCCATCTCTTGTATCAACTCTTTCGTTACCTTCTCAATCTTATTAATGCTATCTACCATGTGAACAGGAACACGTATAAGCCGCGATTGATCAGCAAGCGCCCTTGTAATTGCTTGCCTTATCCACCAGGTTGCATATGTTGAGAATCTAAACCCTTTCCTGTAATCAAACTTTTCAGCTGCTCTTATTAAGCCAAGATTTCCCTCTTGTATGAGGTCCAAGAATGATAACCCATGGCCAGTATATCTTTTTGCAATGCTTACAACCAATCTAAGATTAGCTCTGAGTAATGCTTCTTTCGCATTTTTCCTTTCCTCTTCATTGCCGTGTGCAATTTTTTCTGCAAGCTCAATTTCTTTTCCAGGAGTTAAAAGGTCAACAGAACCAATTGTTGATAAATACGATTGTATGTGATTTTTTAACTCAGCAGGTTCCCCCTCTTCAACCTTACTTCTTTCGAGTTTACCTTTACTTCTTTCGAGTTTCTCTCTCTCACCGAATCGCACTTTCAACTTTAGCAATGTAATGAAAAGTTCATCAATATCTTCTGAAGAAATTGGCATTTTTAGAAGAGTATCTGCAATTTCTTCATAAGAAAGAAACCCAGTTACTCTACCACGTTCCAATAGTTTTCTTATAACTTCTTTTTCCTCTTTACTTACGCCTTTCAATTTCTTTATAACATTTTTAATTATTTTTGCAGAAAATTCTTTTTCGTTCATAGCTCACCTCGTTTTATAATTTTTAAGTAATTTTTGAAATTTCATAAGTTTTTCTCTATCGTCTCCCTTTGAATTTTTGATCTCATTAAAAATCTCGTTTAGTTTTATCTCATAGTCTTTTATTTCTCTATAAGTATTAAGGTACTCTTCAATGGCTTCATCTCTAACCAAAATAGGATCTTTAAAATAAAGTTCTACTGCCTTACCAAGAATAGATTCGTCAAGGAAAATCCATGAATTAGGGTTAGGGGTTCTTCCCTCTTCAACATCTGCCTTTGCTTTTAGTGCAATTGTTTTGTAGGGCTCTAAAAAATCGTTAATATCGACTTCCTCTAAGATCTTATTCATAAGTTCCGTTCGTTGCATAAGCGCTTGGGTAAGTATCTCTACAGTTTGTGTCATCTTATCTTTAAACTTTGCGTATAGCATTTCTTTTTCTAAGATGCTATTTTTAGAAGTTACTCTGTTTTTTGAAGTTATCTTCTTAAAAGAGTCTAAAATAAATTCTTCATCAATTTTAGTTTTAGCTGCAATGTTTTTTAAATATTCAAAGACTAAGGTTCTATTAGGAATATTAGAAAGCATATAGAGTATTTTTTCAATTATCCTACTTTTTGCTTCGGGTGTTTTATCGGAAGTAGACAACTCATAATCAAGAATAAACATAATTGGATCTTTTGCATTTTCAATAGCTTCCTTTAGAACTGAATTTCCAAATTTTAATACTATTTCGTCAGGATCAAGATTCTCTTCAATGATTATTGTCTTAGGTATTAAATTCGTTTGCATGACAACTTCGGTTGCTCTTTCTAAGCCTGTTTTACCGCCTATGTCGTTATCAAAAAAGAAATATACGTAGTTTGCAAACCTCCTTAATAATAATGCATGTGCCTCAGTAAAAGCGGTTCCCATTGTAGAAACAACATTTTTAAAACCATTTTCTGAAAGCACCATTGCATCGAAGTACCCTTCAACAATTATGGCTGCTTTATTCTTTTTAATTTCGTCTTTTGCGAAATTTATTAAATATAGAATTTCTCCCTTTTTAAAGATAGGTGAATCTAATGAATTCAAATATTTTGGTTCAGAATTGTCGAAGGCTCTTCCGCTAAAACCAACTATTTTGCCATTCAGATCAAAAATTGGAATCATAATTCTGTTTCTGAAATAAGGAAAAACAGCATTACTTTTCTCGACATAGAAATTACCAGTTATTAAAATATCATCTCTACTAAAACCTTTTTTTACCAAAAACTCATAAACCTCAGGGTCATGTTCTTTTGCAAAACCAAGTCTAAATTTTTTAATGGCATCTATACTTAAACCTCTTTTAATTAGATAGTTAATATGCTCTTCTCTCAAATTTAAGGAAAAATAATTTGCTAATTCTTCATTAATTTTGTATAAGGTTTCTCTTTTTATATTGTCACTAGGTAAAAATGCTGGAATCTCAATACCAACCTCTTTTGCAATATCCGTTATTGCTTCTTTGAAAGATAAGTTTTCAAACTTCATAAGGAAGGTTACTACATCTCCTGAAGCACCACAACCAAAACAATGGTAAAGTTGCTTGTCTCTACTTACTACAAAAGAAGGGGTCTTTTCTTTGTGAAATGGACATAATCCAACGTAATTTTTACCCTGTTTTTTAAGTTTTACGTATTTTTGAATAAAATCAACAATATCTACTTTTTGATGTATTACGTCTACTACTTCTCTTAAATCTTTCATCACTTATAAATACGAAAAAAATGAAACAATTTCCTTTTTGAGAAATTATTTAAGAAAATATCGATTGATTATGAAATTGATTGTGGGAAAATCAAACTTTGCGCAACTTCAATTGCAAAACGATCTGACATAGAGGATATATAATCAACTATGAGAATTATTCTTTCCCTTTTATTCTCTTTGATGTATTCAAGAGGATTTTTTTGGGTAATAGAAATTGGGTGAGACTTTATATATGAAAGCATTTTATATGGATTTTCATAAAAATAATCAAATAAAAAACTTAAAAGAGTTTTTACTTTATCGTCTTCTTTCTTTGCAACGGGACTTAAATAAATTTTTTCGGTAAGAAAATCTTTCCATTCATCCATTGCTTCTTCAAATTCTTTAGATAAAGAAATTTTATCTTTACCGTTACTTTCGCTTATAACATTGATGATAAGCGAAGAAAGCCTTTTACTATTATTTTCTCCTAAAACTTTTCTTACATTCTCTGGAACATCAGTTTCTTTTACAAGATCCGCTCTTATTGCATCGTCTAAATCATGGTGTAGATAAGCGATTCTATCTGAAATCCTTACTACTTGGCCTTCTAAGGTAATAGGAATTTCTGACAGAGATAAATCACTTAAATTCTTCAAGCCTTTACTATGTTTTGCAATTCCATCTCGAGTTTCGTAAGTAAGATTCAAGCCAAAAACTATACTACCATCTGATCTTATCCTTTTTTCTAAAACATCAACCACACGCAAACTCTGCTCAGGGTGAAAAAAATGCATATCAGGAAAATACGATTTAACTTTTTCATTCAGGACTTCTTCGCCTTTATGCCCAAAAGGTGCGTGTCCCAAATCATGACCAAGAGCAATTGCCTCAGTTAAATCTGGATTTAGTCTTAATGATCTTGCAACTGATCGGGAAATAGCCATTACTTCAAGGGTATGCGTCAGTCTATTTCTGTAGTGATCACCTTTAGGAGCGATGAATACTTGCGTCTTGTATTGCAATCTTCTGAATGCCTTTGAGTAAATAATCCTATCAGCATCTCTTTGAAAATCAGTTCGGTATGCATCTCTTTCTTCGGGAACTGCTCTCCCCTTTGATCTTTTTGATAAGCTTGCGTAAGGAGAGAGCAGTTTTTCTTCTAAATCTTCTAATATCTCTCTAAACACTTATCAATTATTTTCTATTTTTTTCCTTTACTGCCACCTGTGCAGCGGCAAGTCTTGCGATAGGAACTCTGAAAGGTGAGCAGCTAACATAGTCTAACCCAGCGTAGTGGAAAAATTCAATTGATTCAGGATCACCACCATGTTCTCCGCAAATACCAATTTCCAAAGAAGGATTAGTATGCCTTCCAAGAACAACACCAATTCTTACAAGTTTTCCTACCCCTTCTCTATCAATTGTCATGAATGGATCTTTTGGAAGTATCTTATGTTCAAGATAGTAGGGTAAGAATGTTCCTTCGGCGTCATCCCTACTATATGCAAATGTTGTTTGTGTAAGGTCATTCGTTCCAAATGAGAAGAAGTCAGCAAACATTGCAATTTGATCGGCAGTAAGAGCAGCTCTTGGCACTTCGACCATGGTTCCAATTTCTATTTTCATGGACAGATTTTCTTTTTCTAATTTCTCTTTAACAATTTTTTCCACCAACTCTCTTAGAAGTTTCATTTCGTTAACATGGCCAATCAAAGGTAGCATTATCTTTGGAATGGGGTCAAAACCTTCTTTCTTTAATCTAATTACCGCATCAACAATTGCCTGTGTTTGCATTTCGTAAATTTCAGAATAAATGATACCTACTCTGCAACCTCTAAAACCAATCATGGGGTTAAATTCTTTTAATTCATCCGACCTTTTTAGCTCTCGCTCTCTTTTCTTTAATAATTCTGGATTACTTCCGCTTGCTTTTAGCTCATCAATTTCTTTTTCAAGTCTTTCTCTTTGTGGTAAAAATTCATGTAGTGGAGGATCAAGTAATCTGATAATAACAGGGAAACCGTCCATCTCTTTAAGTATTTCATAAAAGTCATTTACTTGAAGTGACTCTAATTTGTTAAGATACTGTATTCTTTCTTCTTTTGTTTCGGCAATAATCATATCTTGCATGATGGGGAGTCTATCAGGTTGTAAGAACATCCTTTCAGTTCTACAAAGACCTATACCTTCTGCTCCATAAGAACGAGCTCTTTTAGCTTCACCAGGTGTGTTTGCATTTGCTTTAACTCCAAGTTTTCTTATTTCATCAGCAACACCGAGAAATTCGGAAAGTTCACCACTTATTTCTGGTTCTATCATTGGAACTTCTCCAATCATTACATTACCAGTTGTTCCATCAATGGTGATGATTTCATTTTCCTTAACTTCAAAACCATTAACAAGGAATTTTTTATTTTCTAAATCAAGCTTAATTGATTCTGCTCCAACAATGCAAGGTATTCCCATACCTCTAGCTACAACAGCTGCATGTGCAGTCATCCCTCCCCTTGTTGTCAAAATACCTTGTGAATAAGCCATACCTTCCAAATCTTCTGGGGTAGTTTCGGGTCTAACAAGAATTACCTCTTCACCATTTTTCCCTCTTTCTGCTGCTTCCTTGACATTGAAAACTACCTTACCTTTTGCTGCACCAGGTGAGGCAGGCAGGCCTTTTGCAATTGGTTTAACCTCTACAGAAGGGTTAATCATCTTATGTAACAGTTGATCAATTTGCTCAGTTGAAACCCTTAAAACAGATTCTTCTTTACTTATTAATTCCTCTTTTACCATATCAACTGCAATTTTTACAGCGGCCCTTGCTGTTCTTTTACCTGACCTTGTCTGCAACATGTAAAGTTTTCCTCTTTCAACGGTAAATTCCATATCCTGCATATCACGATAGTGTTTTTCAAGCGTTTCTGCAACTCTAAGTAGTTGGCTATAAACATCAGGTAGTTCTTTAGGCATTTCGTCAATCTGCTTTGGAGTTCTAATACCAGCAACTACATCTTCCCCTTGTGCATTAACAAGATATTCGCCGTATATCTTTTTCTCACCAGTTGAGGGGTTTCTCGTAAAAGCAACACCCGTAGCAGAATCGTCGCCCATATTTCCAAAAACCATCATTACGATATTTACAGCTGTTCCTAAATCATCGGAAATTTTGTTAAGCATTCTGTAAGTAATTGCACGAGGATTATTCCAAGATTTAAAGACTGCTTCAATTGCTGCAAATAGTTGATCAAATGGATCCTGTGGGAAATCTTTCCCTGTATGTTTTTTATAAAGTTCTTTATAATGAACAATAACTTCTTTAAGAATCTCTTCTGTAAGTTCAGGATCAGATTTCAAATTGTGCTTTTCTTTGTGCATGGAAAGAATTTTTTCAAATTCTTCGTGGGGAACTCCCATAACAACATCACCAAACATCTGGATGAATCGTCTATAACTATCATAGGCAAACCTACCATTCTGGGTAAGAGCCTTTAAACCCTCAACTGCTTTGTCGTTTAATCCAAGATTGAGAATTGTGTCCATCATCCCAGGCATTGAAACTGGAGCACCAGATCTAACTGAAACGAGCAAAGGATTGTTTGGATCCCCAAATTTTTTCCCCGTTTTTTCTTCGAGTTTTTTTAGATAGTCAAGCGTTTCCTTTTTTATCTCCTCATCAATATAATTCTTTTTTTGGTAATCTTTACATGCTTCAGTTGTAATTGTAAAACCAGGCGGAACAGGTAAACCTATTCTTGTCATCTCGGATAATCCTGCTCCTTTGCCACCAAGTAAATTTCTCATTTTTTCACTACCTTCTTCAAAACTATACACCCAATTTCCCATCTGTAAACCTCCATTTCATAATTTTGATAGTTAAATGTTTTACTAACTATTTTAACATAAATTTAAAATTTTGTTATGATGATAAAACAACCTGTGAGAAATCAGCAAAATTTTCATATATTTTTTGGACATTTTTAAGTAATGCAAGTCTATTGTTTCTCACTTCTTTGTTTTCATCCATAACTAAAACGCTATCAAAAAATTCACCAACACTTTTCGCAAGAAGATATAAAAGCTGTATTACTGCTTCATAATCTCTATTTTTTATTAAAGCTTCCATAAGTTTCTCTGTCTCTTTGACGGCTTCGAAAAGCTCCGCTTCGCTTCGTTCATGAAGTAACTCTTCTCTAACTTCTTCTACCTCTTCTTTGCTTTTTCCAATAATGTTTTTAATTCGCTTATGCGTTAGGACTAATTCTTCAAACTTGGGATCATCCTCATATTTAGCTAATATTTTTGCCCGGTTAAGCCACGTAGGAAGAACATTTATTGGCAAATTCGTTACAGCATTAGCCTTGTCATAGCCAATTCCTTTACTTCTAAGTAGCGAATTTGCTCTTTCTTTTAGTAACTCAACAACCTCTTTCTTTATTGCAGTAGTCTCTTTTTGGGTTGGAAAACTCGAAGCGATAAATTCAATAATTTCTTCGTAAGGGAATTCTACATAGTCAAAAGTAAAAGAAACCTGGACAATACCTACAGCAATTTTTCTAAGGCCAAAAGGATCTTTTGAAGATGAATATTCAATGTTTGCTCCTATACTTAGAACAAGTGTATCGAATTTATCAATGGTGCTTAGCAATTTTCCTATAAGGGATTTGGGAGTAGTATCGCCTGCAAATCTCGGAAGGTACTGCTCAGAGATTGAATTCACAATTTCATCCTCAAAGCCGTCCAACTTTGCATAGATCCCACCTATTATTCCCTGTAATTCTGGAAATTCACTTACAACATTTGTTAACAAATCTCCCTTAGAAAGATACGCAGCTTTTTCAAAATAAGTTGCATTAGGTTCTTGAATTTTAAGTGTCTTATTTAAAAATTTAGCTAACTTAATATGGCGTTCAGTCTTGTCGAACATCGAGCCAAGTCCATTAAGGAAAATCACATCCTTAAGTTCATTAATCCGCTCTTCTAAAGGCTTTTTCCTATCCTCATTAAAGAAAAACAATCCATCATAGATTCTTGCTCTTGCAACTTCCTCGTAACCTTTTCTTACGTTGTCAATAAAATCAGAGGTGCCATTTCTAACACCGATAAAAAACGGTAGTGTTTTGTTATCATCCTGGGAGTATACAGGAAATGCTTTTAAATGGTCCTTTAAAATACTTTCTACGATACAATCTGGAAGGTTTATATTGTTCTTTATAATACTGCCAATAAAACAAGTAGGAAATTCGGTTAAATTTGTTACCTCTTCAAGGAAACCCTCGTCGAATTGTACCTTTCCATTTACGTTTTGCGCAAGACGGCTTGCTTCTTTCTTTATAGTTTCTTTTCGCTTTTCGTAATCAAGAACGAGATACAATTCCTTCAATTTCATAAAGTAATCAGAAGGGTTTTGTGGCTCAAATTCAATCGTATCATCTATCATTAAACCAAAAGATCTTCTTTTAGATTTAATATTGGCATATTCAAAATCAATTAATTCATCTCCTAAAAGCACTAAGATATTTTTAATCGGTCTTATAAAAATAACCCCTGAATCGTTCCAACGCATTCCTCTTGGGAATGTAAGATTTTTTAAGGAATAAAGTATCGCATCTTTAAGGATGTCTTTTGCATCTCTTCCCTTAATAGCCTTTTCTCCAAAAACATACTTTTTACCTTTAATCTCTTTAGTTATGATTTGAGAAATTTCTAAATTATTACTTTCTAAAAATTTATTAAGTATATCCGTGGGATTTCCCTGTTCGTCCAAAGCAATATTGTATGCAGGACCTTTGATTTCTTGGGTAGAATCACTTTCTCTTTCAGCAATTTCTTTCATGTAGATAACAAGTCTTTTCGGTGTGCCATAGGAAATAACATCACTATGTTCTATGCTGAATGTATTCAATTTAGAGGTAAATAGTTCTCTAAATTGCTCAGATAAGTTATTAACTAATTTAGATGGTATTTCATCTGTATAGATTTCACACAGAAAATCTTTCATCTTCAACCTCTCTTTTGAGAATTATTTTTGCTGCCATTTCTGCAAGATTTCTCATTCTTCCAATCATATTGGCTCTCTCATTTATACTTATCACTCCTCTTGCTTCAAGGAGATTAAAAACATGAGAACATTTCAATAAATATGTATAGCCTGGAATAACGATACTCTTTCCCAGTATCCTTTTTGCTTCGTTTTCGTATTTATCAAACAAGTTAAATAAGAGTTTAGAATCAGATTCATCAAATGCGTATATACATTCTTCTCTTTCCTCATTTTTTCTTAAATCACCGTAAGTCGTTGTTTCGTTCCATTGGATATCGAAGACGTTATCTTTTCCCTGTATAAACATTGCAAGTCTCTCAAGACCATACGTAATTTCAACTGAGACGGGCTCTAATGTTAAGCCTGCTGCAAGTTGGAAGTAAGTAAATTGCGTAATCTCTAAACCATCGAGTCTTACCTCCCATCCAACTCCCTGTGCTCCAAGAACAGCTGTTTCCCAGTTGTCTTCAATGAATTTAACTTCATGTTTAGATAATTTAAGTCCCAAATATCTCAAACTATCGAGATATATTTCTTTGATATTCTCAAGTGGTGGTTTAATAATTACCTGAAACTGATGGTGCATATAGAGCCTGTTGGGATTTTCTCCATACCTTCCATCTGCAGGTCTTCTTGAAGGCTGCACATACGCTACTTTCCAAGGTTTTTTGCCAATAACCTTAAGGAAAGTATAGGGACTTAATGTTCCAGCACCAATCTCTTGGTCAAAAGGAGGAAGAATAACACACCCCTGTTTTTGCCAAAAATTCTCCAATTTAAAAATTATTTCTTGGA